>JABHHG010000187.1 GCA_018671635.1 Fidelibacterota bacterium
GGATGGTTGTGATGTGTGTAATGGTACAGCAGTAGAAGATGATTGCGGTGTTTGTTATGGTGATGGTTCTTCATGTGAAGAAGCAATTCCTGGATGTATGAATGAGAGTGCATGTAACTACGACCCTGATGCAACATTTGATAATGGAAGTTGTGAAGTGTTTGATTGCGCTGGTGAGTGTAATGGTACAGCTGAAGAAGATTGTGCAGGTGAGTGTAATGGTGAGGCTATAGAAATCTATGATGGTCAATGTATTATTTCATTGCATGTCGCCACTCCCAGTATTATTCAAATAGGTGCTGCTGAATTTGAGATTGAAGATGATTATGCAGGCTTTATTTCACTGTCTGATGATGAAGGGTTTGTCTACATTATTGATAGGTTCGGCGGTATTGATAGAGTATATAAATATGATGTTTCAGGTAATTGGAATTTTCCAGATTCATATTCAGCGGTTGTTGGTACGATTTCATCTTTTCACGATATTGAGTATGTACCTGATTATGGTGTAGTTGTTGCGGTTGGAGGCGTTGATTCTTTGGGTGAGGAGGACCTTGACCATTCGCCGGCATTTGGCTTGAATGATTTGAGCCATATTGCAAATTTTGGAGTAGGCTCAACCCCTTTGGCCCTTGCTTATGATCCAATTGGAGAGCATATATATATTTCTCCAACGGATGTTGATGATAATGGTATGTTTGTGATTGAATATAGTATTCAGACACAACTTCAAACTAATTATTATCAGGTGGCAGGTAGATTGGGTTCACATGCCTTAGTGGTCGACCCAAAGGGAGAGTATGTTTATGCCGCGGTGGATGACTTATCTGACCAAGATACAGATGAGCCCTATAATAATAGTTCCTTTAATATACAGAGAATACAAATTCTACCTGAAGGGACATATGATTCCATTAATAACTTCGAATAAATATTTTCAAACCTCATATTAAGAAAAATGCGTTTATCCCCCCATATCCTTTTTTTTTCAATAATTTTTCCTCAGTTTTTTCTTGATATCACTGAATCATCTGGAGCTGAAGTAAGCCGTCACCAGTCTAGTTTTTTTGGCGCAGGGGTTACTATTGTTGATTATGATAATGATGGCCTGGATGATGTTCTGGTTCCAACACTACAGGGACAGCGATTCAAGATTTTCAAGAATCTAGGCAATGATACCTTTATAGATTATTCAGAATCAATTGGCTTTGGAAATGAAAATTCTGAGTCAATTAATATCCTTGTGGCAGATTATGATAATGATGGTTTTGATGATATCTATGTTGTGAATTTTTCAGCTTCTTCAGCATTATATCATAATAATGGTGATAATACCTTTGAAGATGTAACCTTCTCTTCAGGTATTTATTCGAATTTTCAAACATCCCGTGCTGCATGCTGGCTAGATTATGATCGGGATGGATATATTGACCTCTATATGGTGAATCGTGATAGGGAAGAGATGAATATTCTTTTTCATAATAATGGAGATGGGACCTTCTCGGATGTGACCGATATTGCAGGGGTGGACGGTACTCCAGAAAAAATGGGTCTAGCAGTAGTCTCATTTGATTATGATAATGATCACTGGCCTGATATTTATATTGGGAATGATTTTGATGTTGGCAATATTTTTTACAGAAATAATGGAGACGGCACATTTTCGGATTATTCTGTAGAGACAGGATTAGACTTGGCATTTAGCACAATGGGTTTAGCCGTGGGTGATTATGATGGTGATGATGATATGGATATATATGTGACCAATTTAGATTGGGGCAATGCATTGATGCAGAAAAATGATAATGGCACATTTACCAATGTTGCAGGCATATTGGGGCTGGAGGTCAATCTTGTATGTTGGGGGGCAAATTTTTTTGACTATGATAATGATGCAGACCTAGATTTATATGTAGCTGCTGGTTGTGTTTCAGGTACAGCAAACAATGGAGAATTAGGATGCAGTTGGAATGGCGGTCAATCTGATATGCTTTCACATAACAATGTACTTTTTGAAAATGTAGGAAATGGCAATTTTGTTGACGCCTCACCAGCTTCAGGGTTAAATAATGCCTATTTAACTACAGGTACAGCCATTGGAGATATTAATAATGATGGTTTTTATGATATTTATGAGGTAAATGAATTAGATTCAAATCCATCCTCATCTAATATTTGCAGGCTCTATAAAAATAATCTTCCTCAGATTTTAAATGATCAACGCCATTGGGTGAAAATTAAACTAGAAGGTACTTATTCTAATAAAAATGCCATTGGTAGTCGAATATATGTATATCCACAAAATGCAGCTAGTCAGATGAGAGAGGTAATGGCTGGAGAGAGTTATAGTTCACAGAGTAGCTATACAATCTCAGTTGGTTTGAGGAATCGGGATGCTATTGATTCAGTAAAGATTATCTGGCCCAGCGGATTGGTTGAGCTTCATCATGATGTAATGGTAGATCAAACTCATCCATTTATTGAAGGCGAAGGGAGCGATACCTCGGCATGCCAATTTCCTATAGACAATTATGATTGTGAGGGGAATTGTATTAGCCCTGTTGATTGTGAAGGAAACTGCGGAGGGATTCTAATAAATGATGACTGTGGGATATGTGATGGAGATAATTCAACATGTCTAGATTGCAATGGTGTGCCCAATGGAGGCTCTTTAATTGATGAATGTGAGACTTGTGACGATAGCCCCTCTAATGACTGCGTCCAAGACTGCAATGGTGAATGGGGTGGAACTTCTCAATTGGATGAATGTGATGTATGTGGTGGCGATAACTCATCTTGTTCAGATTGTGCTGATGTGCCAAATGGCGATTCATTAGTCGATATGTGTGAAATGTGTGATAATAACTCATCTAATGACTGTACCCAAGATTGTATGGGTGAATGGGGTGGAACGGCAATTATAGATGTTTGTGAGATTTGTGATGGAGGTATAGAGGATGTTTTAAATTGTGTAGAATGTCCTGATTCAGGCCCTGTAGATTGTGCAGGTGAATGTGGAGGTGATGCCGCTTTAGATGAATGTGGAGTATGTGCTGGAGATAATTCAACATGTTTAGACTGTAATGGTGTACCTAATGGAGACTCTTTAGTTGATGAATGTGGTGATTGTGTTGGTGGAAATACAGGATTGGATGCATGTGTAAAAGATTGTGTAGGTGCTTGGGGTGGTCTCCTCCAATATGATGAGTGTATTACTGAAGCTAACCCATATGGAATTTGTGGTGGCGATAATTCAAC
>JABHHG010000188.1 GCA_018671635.1 Fidelibacterota bacterium
AATAATTGAATGGCCATCTGTAAATGTAAACTTATCAACTTGAGGTTTAATATTATCCTCTAAGACGGAATCTGTATTTTCAAGATATGCCACATCAATTTCATGATCAAAATGGCCAATATTACAGAGTATTGCATTATTCTTCATTCGTTCCATATGTGGGCCTGTTACCACATCACAATTCCCAGTAGTGGTTACAAAGATATCACCAAACTTACAGGCTTGGTCCATAGTGACCACAGAGAAACCCTCCATAGCAGCCTGCAATGCACAAATAGGGTCTATCTCTGTTACGAATACTTGCATTCCATAACCAGCCATTGATTGGGCACAACCCTTACCCACATCTCCATAACCACATATTACCACCTTTTTGCCGGCTAACATTATGTCAGTAGCACGCTTGATTCCATCAGCTAATGACTCACGACAACCATATTTATTATCAAATTTAGACTTAGTTACTGAATCATTTACATTAATGGCTGGAAATGGTAATTCACCTTCTTCCATTAATTGATAGAGCCGGTGAACTCCAGTAGTAGTTTCTTCAGAGACCCCCTTTATTTCTGTAATTAAATGCGTATATTTTTCCAGAATAATCTGAGTTAGATCTCCACCATCATCAAGGAGAATATTAGGTCCTAAACCATTCCCAAAATTTAATGTTTGCTCAACACACCACCAATATTCCTCCTCAGTTTCACCCTTCCAGGCATATACAGGATACCCAGCTTCTGCAATAGCTGCTGCTGCATGGTCTTGAGTTGAATAGATATTACATGATGACCATTTAACATCTGCGCCCAATTCAACTAATGTCTCAATCAGTACTGCGGTTTGAATCGTCATATGAATGCAGCCTGCAATTCTTGCACCTCTCAATGGCTTTTCAACGCCATATTTTTCTCTCAATGACATTAAGCCTGGCATCTCAGCTTCAGCCAATAAAATTTCTTTTCTACCAAATTCTGCTAAATTAATATCAGCAACTTTATAATCTGTAAATTCCACTAATTTATCCTCTATTGTATCTACATCAGCCATTAACATTCTCTTTTATGGCTAATATTTTTAATTGTTCAACTTTATCTATCTTTTCCCAAGAGAGGCCTGAACGCCCCAAATGTCCGTACGCTGCCAATGGTTGATAAATTGGCCTTTTTAAATCTAAGGTTTTAATAATTCCAGTCGGCTTCAAATTGAAGGTTTGCTTCACAATTGACGTTAAGGATTCATCTGCCAGTTTACCCGTGCCAAAAGTTTCAACCAAAACAGATACAGGTTCTGCAACCCCAATACTGTATGCAAGTTGAACTTCACAACGCTCAGCCAATTCTGCGGCTACTATATTTTTGGCGATATATCGAGTCATATACGCCGCTGATCGATCTACTTTGGAAGGATCTTTTCCTGAAAATGCACCACCACCATGCCGTGCGTAACCACCGTAAGTATCTACAATTATCTTTCTTCCAGTAAGACCGGTGTCAGCCTTAGGTCCACCTTCTACAAAACGACCTGTGCCATTGATTATGAAATTTTTATCATAGTCTATATCATAATTGTTTAATACCGGTTGAATAACATGTTCTATTACATTCATTCTAATAAATCTCAACTCATCATTTTCATTATCATTAAATTTGTCAAACATATCGAGATGCTGAGTTGCCACCACAATTTTAGTAACTTTTACTGGAGTAAATCCGTCGTACTCAACAGAAACTTGTGTTTTTCCATCGGGCCTCAACCAGGGCAAGGTACCATTCTTACGAACTGCAGCTAATTGTTCTGCTAATCGGTGGGATAAAATAATGGGCAATGGCATTAATTCAGGCGTTTCTTTGCAAGCAAACCCAAACATCAACCCTTGATCGCCTGCACCTTGCTCACGGTCATTTTTCTCATCAATACCTTGGGCGATATGTGGACTCTGCTCATCGATAAATAATTGTACCTTTAACGTATCGGCATGGAATCCTACTTTCCTATTCGCATACCCAATCCCTCTTACCGTCTCCCTAACAATAGATTCATAATCTGGATGTGTATGTGTAGTGATTTCGCCAGAAATTACAACTAAATCTGTAGTTGTTAGTGTTTCACAGGCCACACGACCATCAGGATCATTTTCTAAAATCGCATCTAATATTGCATCAGAAATTTGGTCACTTACTTTATCAGGATGTCCCTCTGTAACTGATTCCGAGGTAAACGTATAATTTTTATTCATATAATAATTCCATTTCAAATAGCATATTCAATATGTTTATGTGTCTCATTATAGCCAATAATTTTATCTTTAAATTTACAATTACTCACAATTGCGCCTGGAAGCATTATAACATTTTCAAGTTCCGCATCAATAATAGTACAATTCTCCATAATCGTTACATTGCTCAAAACTGAATTTTCTACTGTAGATTTAGGATGAATGAAATTTTCTTTCAATAATTCTTTATTTGTGGACAAAAGTGTTCCAGGGATACCACAGTCTAAACAATTATCAATCATTGAAGTCGTAAATTCTTCTCCGAGCAGCAACATATGCTGAAGTGCGTCCGTTAATTGAAATTCATTTTTAGTTTGAATTTTATTTTCATAAAGATAGCTTAACGCATTTTGCAATTTTTGCTGAGATAAAATCCAGTAGATACCCCCAATAGCTAAATTACTGTTGGGATTTTCAGGCTTTTCTACAAATTGAGTAATTTGAGTCCCATCTAGTTCAACAATACCAAATCGCTCAGGGTCAGGAACTTCAAAAACACCAATAGAATTTTTCTGTGATGAAACAAATTTTAAATAATTCATCTCAAAAATTGAATCTCCTAGTATTATTAATGCAGGATCACCCACATCTTCTAGACCTAAACCAACAGCATGCCCTAAGCCCAACTGTTCTTTTTGTTCAACAAAAGTGAAAACCATATTTTTATTATAGCTTTTGCAAAACTCCCTAACATGATCGCCATGATGTCCAACAATCAATACAACCTCATTAACACCCACATCCGTAATTCTATCAAGAATATGTGCCAGAATAGGCTTCCCCGCAACGGGAAGAAGACACTTTTGTGTATAATTAGAATGAGGTTCTAATCGCGTGCCGTGACCCGCAACTGGAATTATTGCTTTCAACTATTAATGTCCAACAATTCTATCATGTTGCTTTTTCAACTGAATCGAAAGCTTATTTACTGAATTCGCCAATGATTTTTCAAATACACTTGAATTATCATGAGCTATAAATTCATGACCTTTAGAATGAGCCACAATTTCAACACTTTCTTCAGCGGCATTTTCTTTCAATAGTATTACATGGCATCGTGTTAAACTTACATTAAATTTATCAAGTTTAGCCAGTTTCTCATTCACTAAATCCTTTAACTCATCTGAAGGTGTAAAATGTCTTGATGTTATTTCTATGTTCATTTTATCTCCTATACATTTACTGGATTAGGGCCCGCATTTTCTAAATATTGCACATCTGCACCATAGGTCTTAAAATTGTCAATAAAAAGTTCTGCCAGCTTGAATGCATTATTATCGTACAAATTCTTATCATCCCATGATTCACGGGGGTTAAGCACATTTGATTCAACACCATTAAGCGACAATGGAATTGACAACCCAAAAACAGGGTCAGTATCAAATTCTGATTGTTCAATTGAACCATTTAATATTGCGGCAATCATAGCTCGGGTATTTTTAATACTAATTCGTTTTGCGCCCGATTGTGCTGAACCACCACTCCAACCTGTATTCACCAAATATACCTTTACATTATGGGTATCAATTTTTTCCTTTAACAACTCAGCATAACGCAATGGATGTAAAGTTAAAAATGGCCCCCCATAGCATGGTGAAAATGTTGCTGTCGGTTCAGTTACACCTCGTTCTGTTCCAGCTACTTTTGCAGTGTATCCACTGATAAATTGATACATGGCTTGTTCAGTCGTTAATTTTGAAACTGGGGGTAATATTCCATATGCATCACAAGTTAGAAAAATTATAGTTTTAGGATGCCCAGCTATACTTGCCTTACCTTGTGCAAATAATGAATTATCAATATGCTCTAATGGATACGAAACGCGAGTATTTTCAGTTTTAGTAGAATCTGTAAAATCAATAACTCTATTTTCATCATACATTACATTTTCTAACATAGCGCCATGTCTTATCGCATTGAAAATATCAGGTTCATCCTCAGCTTTTAGGTTGATGGTTTTTGCATAGCAACCACCCTCAAAATTGAAGATCCCATTATCAGACCACCCATGCTCATCATCCCCAATTAATGGACGATTTGGATCTGTTGACAGTGTAGTTTTCCCAGTACCACTGAGTCCAAAAAATAATGCTGAATTCTCATCATTTTCATCCACATTTGCTGAGCAATGCATAG
>JABHHG010000189.1 GCA_018671635.1 Fidelibacterota bacterium
AAAATGTAAATAAATGGTTTAGTGGTTTAGAAAATTATGACTGGAAATGGTTATTCCAAAAAGTAAACAGTGTAACTTTTGAAAAACGAGTGGATGAAATTCTCTATCCTGAATTGAAAAAAATTGGGGCCGTTTCGGGGATGAGTAAATTGAGTAGCAAAAAACTGAATATTAAGAGTCGGCAATTTCAATTTAATCCAGATTGGGATGAAGATGTTATCCTCAACCTATTTCGGCTATTTGGAAATAAATTGAAATGGACACCACCATCATTACCACAAATATGTGATCGTATTGATGGTAAGCGTAATAAAGTATCTCTTTCAACCATTAAAGATGCGGGGCTCTCTCAATTTTTAAAAGATAATAATGTATTTTCGTATGCCATTTCATCTCCACGAATTTTTAATTATACGTCATTCGAAAATATCAAATCAACCCTGAGTTCAAGCTCATGAAAACACTTCAAAAACTCATACAAGAATTTGGTGAACCAAATGCTTTGATAGACCATTGGGATGAAAACTCTCAACGATTTGCAATCTGGGGATTTGATGAGATTTATAGTAAAAATTTAGATGAGCTAAATTCTAAAAATCCCCTACAAGAATGGCAAAACTGCATTGATAACTGGAAATTAAATTCAACTCATCCCAAAATTTGTGCAGTTGGTGGATTTTCGTATGCGATGAAAAGTAAACTATTCCCCCATATCCCATTTAAAAATAGAGATTCACTTCTACCTGCAATTTGGTTCGGAAAACCAAAAATGGTTCGTGAATATAAATTAGGGGCAAGTAAAGTATTTCATCCCGCAGGAATACAAATGACAGCAGATATCCCCAACGAACAGCGGTATGAAAATGATTTATCTACAATAAAACATCATCAGGAAATTGGTGATATTTATCAAATAAATTATACCCATCCTAAACATTATACCATTCAAGGCAATCCTTTTAATCTCTACCTTTCTCTACGAGAAATTGCCCAACCCTTGTGTGGAATTTATATTAATACGAAGAATTTTCAACTATTAAGTGCATCCCCTGAACGGTTTTTAAAAACTGAAAATGGCCACATCAACACATACCCAATTAAAGGAACGAGAAAGCGATCATCAAACCTATCTGAAGATAAAAGAATCGCCAGTGAACTCTCTCACTCTGAAAAAGACCGTGCCGAACATTTAATGATTGTGGATTTACTGCGCAATGATTTGGGGAGAATTTGTAATTTTGGCACTATTGAAACAAATAATCTCTATAAAATTGAATCATTTGAAACTGTACATCACATGGTGACGGAGGTGAAGGGGAAGTTAAACTCAAATATTTCAGAATCGTCAATCATTTCAGCATTGTTTCCGGGTGGGTCTATAACGGGTGCACCTAAAGAACGTGCCATGGAAATTATTGATTCGGTAGAGGATTATAATCGTAATTTTTACACAGGTGCCTTAGGGTATATTTCTCCCAATGGAAACATGGATATAAATATCGCCATCCGTACCCTTACTATAAAAAATGATGATGGAATTTACCCCGTTGGTGGAGGTATTGTTTGGGATTCTGACCCAACGTCTGAATGGGAAGAAGCTCATCATAAGGGCGCAATTATCGATAATTTAATCCATCATTTGAAAGAGACAAATCATGCCTGAAGCCATTGTTTATATAAATGGGGGATTACTCCCCGTCAATGAAGCTACCGTTTCATTTCGTGATGGAGGTTTCCAATTTGGTGATGGACTTTTCGAAACCATCCGTTTTCAAAATCGAAAATTATTCTCGTCTGAAAACCATCTTCATCGCCTTCGAAATGGATTGGAGATTCTTGACTTAAAATTAGATAAAACGAATGCTGAACTTACTCAAATTCTCAATCAATTGATTCATGAAAACCAGATTGAATCAGGTCTACTTAGACTCATGATAACACGTGGAGAAATCACGGGAACCCCATGGAACCATACGGGAAAACCCGGAATATATATTTCTATTCGACCCGTCTCTCCCACGCCGAAGGGTTCTGTCAAAGTGGTCTATCTTGATGAAACAAAATATCCAATTATCCGATTTAATCCAGCCATAAAATCCATGAATTATATCGGTAATATGAAAGCCAAAAAAGATGCCGAATTTCTAGGTGCATACGAACCCATATTTTATAATGATGATGGGTTAATTACAGAATGTGCTATCCGCAATGTATTCTATATTAAAGATGGAGTACTCCTTACCCCTTCACTTGATTTAGGTGTGTTGCCTGGAGTGATGAGAAGTACCATTATCAATATTGCAATTGGTATGGGAATAAAAGTGGACGAAGCTTACATACCATTCGATAGTATAAATGATATGGATGAAGCATTTATTTCATCCACAGGAATTGGACTACTCCCATGTTACTGGGATGGATGGTCATCAGAGTTTAATCTTACACAAAATATTGCCAAAAAACTGACTCAACAAATAAATAATCTTTGTGAATAACCGAAAAGATTCTCTTTTCATAATCCTTCTCATTATTGCCATGGTAAGCTGGGGGGTCTCGTGGACAAGCGCTAAAATAATGGGACAATATATTGACCCAATTACCGCCATTTTTACCCGATTCGTCGTTGCATCAATTACATTCATTCCATTATTTACACTTTTAAAAAAATCAATATCTCCCCGCAGAATTTCAATAAAAACTCTGGCAATTTGCTCCACTATTTTAGCATTGTATAATTATTGCTTTTTTGCCGGTACCAAGTTGGGATTTGCAGGGGCCGGTGGAGTGTTAGTCACGACCACAAATCCCATAATCACAATGGCACTTATGGCCTTTATTAATAAACGTAAACTAACCATTGATGAAACTATTGGAATTTTTGTTGGACTCATTGGCGGTTATTTTATTATCAATGTTTGGAATCTTGGATTTGAGCAGATTCTCCAAAGTGGAAATATTTACTTTATCCTCTGCGCAACTATTTGGGCAATCCTCACCATATTTATTTCTAAATCAGTTGATAAATCTGAATCAATCAATTTTACATTTTGGATGTATGTAGGAACTGCAATCATAATGATTCCATTTGTACAGTTTGAAAATGTGATGTTTTTAGCTACTGTTGATTCAAAATTTTGGATTCACTTTTTTATAGTCTCTGTGGGGGCACTCACATTCGGGACAACAACTTATTTTGTGGCCAGCCAACAGCTAGGGCCTGCAAAGACCAGTTCATTTATATTCACCGTTCCCATAAGTGCTATGCTTACCAGTATGATACTTCTCAACGAAGTGCTCACAATTACCACACTTATCGGATGTTGTCTCACCATTTTTGCCTTGATTATTATTAATAAATCATCCTAATTCTACACGTTGTTACAATCTTGTAAAATTCCCTTACACAATACTTATTTCGGTTTCGGTATAAAAATAGCTAATTTCAGCCATGGAAACAGATACACTTTACCCAACTACTGAAGCATTAAGTGGCAAAGCCCTTTTTGAAAAAATCCGTGGTGATTTTATTGGATTAGATACTGAATACACATTAGCCACCGGTGAAACTACTCGCCGAATCTATTTGGATTCCACTGCGTCTACACTCATGATGGGTGCTGCACATCGTGCATCCATTGAGTTTTTGAAGCATTATGCAAATACCCATTCCGAAATGCACTTTAGTGCAAAAATTGCAACTAAAACATATGGATGGATTCACCGCCGAATTTTAGAATTTGTGAAAGCTGATCCCGATGAATACACTTGCTATTTTACTGGCAGTGGTACCACATCTGGGATGAATAGAGTTGCCAGAACTTTCAATACACTCAGGCCCGAACGTGATATCGTTTTAGTTTCAATTATGGAACATCACTCCAATGATTTACCGCATAGAAAACATGGGGGTAAAGTCATGCATATTCCCGTAGATACTCATGAATCTACTATGGGTTGTGTCGATTTAGATTTGATGGAAAAATACCTCCAAGAATTTGAAGGTCGCGTAAACTATGTATCGGTCACGGGAATTAGTAATGTAACGGGAATCATTAATCCCATTAACCAAGTGGCCGAATTAGCTCATCGATATGGCGCATACGTGGTGGTAGATGCAGCCCAACTGGTGGCACATGTACCCATCCAAATGAGTGGACTTGAAAACTCAGAAATGGATATTGATGCATTAGTATTTTCTGGACATAAAACCTATGCCCCAGGATCTCCTGGCGTTGTAATCGCGCGAAAATCTTTCCTTTCAGTTATCGAACCCGATGAAGTGGGTGGCGGAATGGTAGACCGTGTATTTCCTGAAAATTATTTCGTAACCAAAAAATTTCCTGATCGAGAAGAGGCGGGAACCCCAAATATTTTAGGGGCTATCAATTTAGGTGCAGCCATCCACATCCTCGATTTGATCGGTATGGATTTTGTGCTTGAAGAAGATATGGAAATTACTAACTATTGCCTAAAACAAATGTTAGAACGAGATGAAGTAGTAATATATGGTGAGACCTGTACCGATACTTGTCCACGAGCAGGCACCATTTCCTTTAATATTAAGCAAATGAATCATGGCCTTGTGGCTGCAATTTTGAATGATTATTATAATATTGCTGTGCGAAATGAGTGTTTCTGTGCACATCCATATGTAGAAAAAATGTTAGAGTTAACACACTCTGAACAAATTGAAGAAGCTAAAGAAAAAGTACATCAAATTGCATGGCATACTGAACCATGGATGGGAATGGTTCGGGTGAGCTTCGGAATGTACAATACGCATGAAGAAGTTGATTTGTTTATTAATGC
Source organism: Fidelibacterota bacterium (assembly GCA_018671635.1). Taxonomy (GTDB): domain Bacteria; phylum Fidelibacterota; class Marinisomatia; order SCGC-AAA003-L08; family D37C17; genus JABHHG01. The sequence continues at coordinate 4,810 of JABHHG010000189.1, forward strand.
ATTAAATGACATTGTTGACAATCGTGAAAAATATGAAAAATTGTATACCATCAATATTCATGGCGATTATATGCATAAGCACTTCTCATTTTCCAGTAAAGACTATTTCAGTTTAACAGAAACCATTAAGCAGGAAATTCTATAATTAATTTTTTTGCTTTCTAAAATAGTTTAGGTACTCAAATTCTCTTGATATCCCTAAATTTTACCATCTTATCATATTTGTTTTCTCAAAACTGGTAACTATGTAGATGCACGGAATACAAAAAATAATCAATGATCTCTGCGATCAGCTCAATTACCATAATATTAGATATTATGTTCATGATGACCCCTCCATATCGGATAGTGAATATGATAAGCTCCTACGTGAATTACAAAAATTAGAATCTGAACACCCTCATCTTGTTAAGGCTGATTCACCTACACAACGCGTGGGCGCCTTCCCATTGGCAGAATTTGGTTCTATAACCCATCGTATTCCAATGCTCTCCCTTTCTAATGCAATGGATGCAGAAGAAATAGAACAGTTTCACGAACAAACCCAAAAGGGATTGGGTGTTAAAAAAATTAGATATGTGGCTGAACCCAAACTGGATGGTTTAGCCGTTGAGTTAGTTTATGAAAATGGTGTGTTCATTAGTGGATCAACGCGTGGAAATGGTGAAGTGGGCGAAGATATTACTCACAATTTAAAAACCATAAAAGCAATCCCCCTCAAACTACAAGATGGTCATAAAATCCCCTCGTTATTAGAAGTGAGAGGTGAGGTCTTTATTTCACATAAAGATTTCAAATCTATGAATGAAAAACGATTAGAAAATGGTGAGCAACCCTTTGCTAATCCCAGAAATTCTGCAGCAGGAAGTTTACGACAATTAAATCCAACCATCACAGCAACACGCCCATTACGAATTTTCTGTTATGCACCGGGCACCATTGAAGGCGTTAAATTCAAATCTCAAAAAGATTTTTTAGATACTCTACCCAAATGGGGATTCCCCGTAAATCCACTCATTGAAATAGGATTTGGCGTTTCGTTCTTAAAAAAATATTATATCCACACAGAAGAAATTCGAAATAATTTAGACTATGATATTGATGGCGTTGTATTTAAAGTAAACTCTTTTTCACATCAAGACGAATTGGGAATGCGCAGTCGTTCCCCCCGTTGGGCCATCGCTGGAAAACTGAAAGCTCAACAAGTTACCACCACCATTTTAAATATTGAAGCCAGTGTGGGTCGCACCGGTGCTGTTACACCAGTTGCAAAACTTCACCCCGTAAATGTAGGTGGTGTAATAGTTTCAAATGCCACCCTGCATAACCAAGATGAAATTGATCGTAAAGATGTTCGCATTGGAGATTCTGTTCTCATCCAACGTGCTGGGGATGTAATCCCTGAAGTGGTGAAAGTCATTTTAGATAAACGTCCAAAGGGAACACATCCATACAAATTACCTGAATATTGCCCCGTATGCAATCATCAAGTTAGACGTGCAGAAGATGAAGCCGTCGCCCGTTGCCAAAACATGGCATGTCCTGCACAAATCAAGGGGCGCATTCAGCATTTCATTTCAAAAAATTGTATGGATATCGATGGCTTTGGTGAAAAATTAGTGGATCAATTGGTTGAAAAAGGTCATGTGATGTCTGTTGCCGATATTTTCAAAATTACGCATGATCAATTAGCTAGCTTAGAACGGATGGGTGATAAATCTGCAACCAATGTAATCACCGCCATTGATGCTGCAAAATCAACTACTTTTGCCAGATTCATTCATGCTTTGGGTATTCGAAATGTGGGTGAACATTCTAGTAAAGTTCTTCAACAGGCCTTTTCTGGTAGCTTAGAAAAACTCTCCAATGCCACCGTAAAAGACTTAACAAGAATCTATGAAATTGGAGACGTAATGGCACAATGTGTTGTTGATTTCTTTGCAGACCCTACTAATCTCCACTTAATTCAGTCATGTTTAGATTCAGGGATTTCTTTCGAAAAAGTAGAAAAAATTCAAGCATCTGGAATTACGGGAAAAATATTTGTATTTACTGGCAGTTTATTAAAATTTTCAAGAAAAGAAGCCCATGTGATGGTTGAAAAATTAGGTGCACGTGCCAGTGGTTCTGTGAGTAAAAAAACAGATTATGTAGTGGCAGGTCCAGGCGCAGGCTCTAAACTGGATAATGCTAATCTGTTAGATATTGATGTGCTCACCGAAGAAGAGTTTCTTAAGATGATGAAAGAATTAGAAAGTAAATAAAATGATTGATGAAAAATTATTTGAACAATTAAAGGCAGCGGCACCGCATGCCACATTTCCTGCACCATTTGCCCAAAAGTTTAATATTGAAATTACAGAGTTTAGAGAAGGGTATGCCCATGCTGAAGTTACGGTAGATGAATCGTGGACCAATCCTTTCGGCATTGCCCATGGCGGTTTTCTATTTACCATGTTAGATGAAATTTTGGGTACTGCCTGTTGCTCTGTATTAATGCAACCTATTTACGCCGATACAAAATTTTTGAGTACTACAAATCATGACATATTTTTTCACTCTCCAGCAAAACCAGGAGATGAGCTACTCATCAAAGGACGTGTTAACTCTGCTCGAAAAAATCTGATTTTTGTAGAAGGTCACATTGAACAAAAAAAATCAGGCGTTTTAGTGGCTGAGTCAAAAGGAATATGGTTCGTAAAACGATGAAACAAATTGTAATATCAAAATATGGTGCACCTGAAGTTTTACAAGTACGAGATGCAGAAACCCCCACCCCCAAATCTGGTGAAATTTTAATTAAGAATCATTTTTCGGGTGTGAATTTTTCTGAAGTTATGGCCAGAATGAAACTATACCCCGGTGCCCCCAAACCACCCTGTACTATTGGTGGAGAATGTAGTGGTATTATTGAAGCCATCGGTGAAAATGTAAGCGGATTTTCTGTGGGTCAACGGGTCATGGCATTTAGTAAATTTAAATCTTATGCATCCCATGTTTGTTCGCCAGCCGGTATGGTCATGCCACTTCCTGATGAGTTTAGTTTAGAACAAGGAGCTGCATTTCCGGTGGTCTATATCACTGCATATCAAATGCTTTTCGATTTGGGAAATCTTCGCACTGGTGATACGGTGCTCATTCATGGTGCCGGTGGAGGTGTGGGTACTGCCGCCATCCAAATGGCTAAATCGTTAGAAATAAAAATTATTGGCACCGCATCAAAGTGGAAACATCCACGCTTAAAAGAAATGGGTGTGGACTGTTGCATCGATTATCAACATGAAGATGTGGTGGAAAAAGTTAAATCATTTACGAACAATAAAGGGGTGGATGTAATCATTGATCCCGTGGGTGCTAAAAATTGGAAAATGAGTTATAAATGTTTAGGCATCATGGGAAAACTCATCATTTTTGGTGACCAAGATTTGGTCACTGGATTTAAACTGAATCCATTCACTGCCATCAAAGAATTATGGTCTATGCCAACATACAAACCCATGTCGCTCATGTCATCAAACAAGAGTATTATGGGGTATCATTTAGGACGAATGCAAGGTGCCGAAGATAAACTTACTCGCAGTGTATTAGCATTAAATAAGATGGCAATACAGGGGCATATTTCACCCATCATTAATAAAGTATTTCCATATACGGATGCCCCTGGTGCACATCGATATATGCAAGAACGTAAAAATTTCGGGAAGATAATAATCGACTTTTCTCAGGCTGAATAGTCTTTAAAGTGTGAGCCTTATCACATCAAATTTTGAAGTGATATTTTTTAATTTTTATACTTGCACATAGGTTACTGTGCCTATTAGTTTTGTGCGCATGAAAAAGAATTATTCAAATCAATTGGTAAATTTACAGGTGAGCAGCCTTTGTTGTTGCTGTTGTTGTATTATAGGAGGAGGTCCTTTACCAGTTTAGGAATTATTTGAATACGGTAATGAACCCCTTCCTCGTTAAGAGTTGAAGGGGTTTTTTTTTACATGGAATTATTATGAAATTATTAGACTTAATCGGAAACACGCCATTACTCCATCTTGAAGATATTTTTCAGCAGGGTGGAATAAATGTGTTCGCCAAAGCTGAATGGAGAAATCCTGGGGGGTCACTAAAAGACCGCCCTGTAAAACGGATGCTGATGGAAGCCATTAAAAATGGTGATTTAACCAAAGACAAAACCATTATTGATTCCAGTAGTGGAAATGCAGGCATTGCCTATTCTATGATTGGAAACTCGCTGGGTTATAAAGTACAAATTGTGATTCCTGGGAATGCCAGTCGTGAGCGAAAAGAACGTATGATTTCTCATGGTACAAAAATCACAGAAACGGATGCCATAGAAGGTTATGATGAGGCACTCCGTCATGTTCACCGATTGGTAGATGAGAACCCCCATAAATATTTTCTCTGCGATCAATATGCCAATGATAATAATTGGCTCTCTCATTACCATGGTACCGCAGAAGAAATCATTCAACAAGTTGATGGTTCAGTAGATTATTTTGTAGGCGGTGTGGGTACAGGTGGTTCCATCACAGGCATTGGTAGAAAGTTAAAAGAAAAATTTTCACATATCACTATTGTTGGTGTTCGACCCGAAATTTGGCCCGGTATTGAAGGATTAAAACCGTTGGGTTCTCCAGAAGATATAGTGCCAAAAATATTTGATGAAACCGTGGTAGATGAGTGGATAAACGTTACCGCTGATGAAGCCAAAAATTGGACAAATTCAGTGGCACTAAAGGGCTATTTTGTAGGGCAATCTTCAGGCTCATATTTAGCTGCCACATCAAAACTATTAGAAAAAATAAACTCGGGGAATGTAGTCACAATTTTTAATGATATTGGCGAACGATATTTTAGTTCAGGATTATGGAGTTAGTATGGCAGGAATTATTTTAACCAAAAAAATTATAGATGAGTTTCAATCCCATGGTGAACAAGAATTTCCACATGAATGTTGTGGATTCATATTGGGTAATTTTACAAAAGATGGTGAAGGGGAAGCTTTGGAATATATTCCTGCATCCAATACGAAAGAAGAAAATCGAGAACGTCGATTTTTGATTGACCCCATGGCATATCAACATGCGGAAGATAAGGCAGACGAACAGGGACTTTCAGTCATTAGTATTGTACATTCACATCCAGACCATCCGGACAAACCCTCTGAATTTGACCGTGAACATGCTTGGCCCGGATTTAGTTATATTATTATTGCGGTCCATTCTGGGCGAGCCGTAAGTTTTAAATCATGGCAATTGAGCCAAGATCGATCACATTTTAATGAAGAATATGTAACCATAAAGGAGAATAAATAATGGCAAGTCAGTTAAGAATTCCATCACCCCTACGACGATTCACCGGCGGAGACGCTGCAATCAGCGTGAATGGTGGAACCATTAAAGAAGTGCTTGGCGAATTATTTACGGCACATCCTGAAATTAAAAATCATCTCATTGAAGAAAATGGAGACCTACGAAACTTTGTAAATATTTTTGTGAATAATGAAGATATACGACATAGTGGTGGACTCGATTCTGAAGTGATTGATGATTCAGATGTACGAATAATTCCTTCAATTGCCGGTGGTGTTGATGACCTCACACCGCCGGAGTTGGCACGATATAGCCGGCATATTACTCTCCCCGAAGTGGGAATGGATGGACAGAAAAAATTGAAATCTGCAAAAGTGTTAGTAGTAGGTGCTGGTGGATTGGGTTGCCCTGTTGCACTCTACTTAGCGGCAGCTGGCGTGGGTACTATTGGCATGGTAGATTATGATGTGGTGGATGAATCTAACCTTCAACGACAAATATTATATGGCGTATCTCAAAAGGGGCAACCCAAATTGGATGCGGCAAAAGAGCGACTTCAAAATTTAAATCCACATATCAATATCAAATTACACTCCGTAGCCCTCACCTCTGAAAATGCCTTAGATATTGTAAAAGATTATGACATGGTTTTGGATGGCACGGATAATTTTCCTACACGATATTTAGTAAATGATGCCTGTGTCATGAGTGGAAAACCCAATGTGTATGGCAGTATTTATCGTTTTGACGGACAAGTCTCCGTGTTTAATCACGAAGATGGTCCATGTTATCGTTGTTTGTACCCATCACCACCCCCACCGGGATTAGTACCCTCTTGTGCAGAAGGTGGTGTTTTAGGTGTACTCCCAGGTATTATTGGATGCTTGCAAGCCAACGAGGCCATCAAACTTATTTTAGGGATTGGCAATCTAATGAAAGGTCGATTTTTGTTATTCGATGCACTTGAAATGGAATTCACTGAATTGAAAATTAAAAAAGATCCTCAATGTGTGGTGTGTGGTGAAAATCCCACCGTAACTGAACTTATTGATTATGAACAATTTTGTGGCATCCCTCAGGCAGAAGAGAAAAAAAACGACTTCGATGAAATTACCGTTTTCGAACTAAAAGATATTTTAGACCAAGATAATTACCCTGTGGTCATTGATGTTCGTGAACCCTTCGAATTGGATATTGCACAAATTGGTGGGACCACTCATATACCCATGCGAGAAATGGAAAATCATTTGAGTGAGTTTAATACCAATGATGAAATTATAGTGCATTGTAAATCGGGTGGACGCTCCGCAAAAATATGTAAATTGCTCATCGAAAATAAATTTACGAATGTAAAAAATGTAAAAGGTGGGATTTTAGCATGGTCCAAAGAAATCGACAGCAGTATCCCTCAATACTAAAATCTACATTTTCGTTTCCTGAAACCATAAATGAATATGCTGCACGAACTGTGGCCGGATTTATTGTGGTTATTGCATTAACCTATTTGTATACCCATAATGTTTATCTACTGGTATTCATGGTATATGGATTTTTAGCTCGAGTCATGGCAGGCCCTAACTTAAGCCCTATTGCCTTATTGGTAACTAAAATTATTATTCCTAAAATGGGTAACCCTTATACAGAATGCCCAGGACCTCCAAAACGGTTTGCTCAATTTATTGGTTTAATAGTTACCACTTCTGCTTTGTATTTTATCTATTTGGAACAACTAACTGCTACAAATATACTCATAAGCATACTCGCTATATTTGCAATTCTTGAATCAGTTATGGGTTTTTGTGCAGGTTGTTGGTTCTTTAAGCAAATGATGAAATGGGGATGGATCCCTCAGAGAGTGTGTGAAGAATGTACTGATATGAACTTTACTGTAAATACTAAGGAACAAATAGCCGATGGGTAACGTAAGTAATCTGTAACATTGATGAAAACCCATCTTTCCTCCTCCTAGATGGTAAAAGCACCTAATTTAATAATTGGGTGCTTTTTTGTATCTATTCGTATCAATAGACAATTATTCCATATTAATTGCTTAAATTACATAATATTTATTTAATACTTAATCTTAATGTCATGGAGTAAATCATGTATAAAAAAATTCTATCATCGTTATTTATAATATTTATATCCCAATCAATTTTATTTTCACAAGATAATTGTGAAGGCCTAAGTCAAGATGAATGTACTGAATTTTTATCTTGTAGTTGGTCAATTATTGCGATGCCAAATGGAATATTTGAAATGTGCATTGAAAGCAATGATGATAGTGACTGGGAAGAAGTTGATATATGTTCTGAATTTCCTACTGATGTATGTGTAACCATGCCATTTTGTGAGCTAACTGCTGATGATGGTTGTATAATGGCAGACTTTGGTGACGACGGTGGCGATTGGAGTGATGATTCTACTGGCTGGAACGATGATGGTGGCTGGGAAGAAGTTGATATATGTTCTGAATTCCCACCTGATGTATGTGTAACCATGCCATTTTGTGAACTAACTGCTGCTGATGGTTGTATAATGGCAGACTTTGGTGACGACGGTGGCGATTGGTCATGCTCAGATATAGATAATCCCTATGAGTGCTTTGCAATGGACTGTGAATGGCTTGGTAGTAATAATACACCTGTTGGGGGATCCTGTATTGAAGGCGATTGGGAAGATGGGTGCTCTGGTTTGAGCCAAGAAGATTGTGAGTGGCTTGATTATTGTGAGTGGCAGTGGGGAGACTCCACTACTGAAGAAGGTTCATGTGCAGAAAGTAATCATAATAATGATATTTTCTTTAGTGGCCATGTTTTCGGTAATATGGGCCCAATGTTACCAGCATTTGAACATTTAGCTGGTGCTATTGTTAAATTATATGGTGGTTTCACAGGGGGACTGCTTGCAGAAATAGAAACTAATGAAGAAGGTTATTTCGAATTTGGGGATGTAGCAACAGCCGTCTCTGCTTATTCTGTGCATGCTGATGGATACTTAACAATTGATGGTAATTTATATGATTTATGCAATAACCCCAATACTGCTGAATGTTTTCCAATTTATACAGAATTCTTTTTAGATCCCAATAATAATAATGATGGTTGCTTTCAAGATGGAGAATGGTATGGTTATGGGCAAGAATTATTTATATCAGATTGTGAATATTTAGAATGTACTCCAAATGGTTGGGTTGGTCCATTTACTCTGAATAATGATGATTGTTCTAATAACAATGATTGGGAATGTAGTGATTTAGAATATCAAGATTGTCAAACTGTTGATTATTGTGAATGGATTACAGATAGCTATAATTCAAATAGTTGGGGCTCCTGTGTTGAAATAGGAGGCAATAATGATGACCCTCCAGAATGCTTGATGGATTGTGAGGGCATTGAAGGTATTAATCCTGATGAAGATCCATACGAAGCGTGTGATTTAATAATTACATTATTCGGCTTTGATCCGGGGTTTAGTTCATGTATGAATGATTGTGATGATGAAACAATGCTATTTATCAATGAATTTGTTGAAGCATGTTATGAATGTTTAGAAAACGAAGATCTTGACTGTGCAGATATTTTTGATGATGAGGATGATTGTGACCCCAATCAAATGTGTGATCAAGTTGAGACCTGTATTGATGGGTTATTATATCCCACAAGTTGTGGACCGGATAATTGTGATGAACCGATAGGTGAATGTAATGGTGGTGGCAATGATGGTGTCCTATATGGGTATGTAGAATATATTTGGGGTGATGCTATTGAAATGGTAGGCGGTGCACATATTTTAATTCAAAGTGTAGATCCAGATAGTTCAAACATCGAAATCTATGAAACATTAACTAATGATTGGGGAAGTTATGAGATTTCTCTCCCTCCTGGTGCATATATGGTTACTGCTTCGGCCTATGAGGATTCTGAAACTCATGATATCTTCATTGAAGGCGGGCATGAACATGAATTAAATTTCCAATTGGGTGAATGGAGTTGGCCCGAACCACAAGCAATCTTTAGTTTGGGTGATGGAACAGGGACCCAGGAAGGTTTCACGGTTCCTCTTTACCTGCAAACAGATAGCCCGGTGAGTGGCCTTCAATTTGCGGTGATGCCTGAGTATGCAGGTGGAGGTTTTTGGTTTACTCCCAGTGAACTTGAATCTACAAATGATTGTTTCTCAGCTAGTTTTAATGATGTGTATAGTCAGCTTTGGGGAATTATGTTTAGTTTAGAAGGCTGTGTATATGAACCAGGGGAACACCATGTGGCCAATCTATCATTTACTGTCGCTGCAGGTAGCACTGTTCCGCCAGGAACTGATGTTCACTTAGTCTTTAACTATACCCTAGTCTCTGATCCTGACGCAAATGAGGTTCCATCTTCAGGGGAGGGTTCAATGGTAACCTTTGGTCAATTGGGTGATGTGAATAGTGATGGTGCCATCAATGTGGTAGATATTGTTAATATGGTGAACTTTGCATTGCAAATTGATGAGCCGACTGAATATGAATCATGGGCTGCTGACCTAAATCAAGATGGCAATATAAATGTTCTTGATATTGTCTCTGTAGTCAATATTATTCTTTATGAAGACGACTTACAACGATCCGATTCAGGTGATGCAGAAATTTACTACAATGGAAAAGAAGTGCATATTGA
>JABHHG010000091.1 GCA_018671635.1 Fidelibacterota bacterium
AAAAATAATTTAATTTTTCATTAAAAATATTTTTAATTGAGAACGATTCTCACTTAGATTTACGCAGTTGATATTGATTCTCAATTACATAAATGAAAGGTTATAAATTAACTATGAAAAATAAATTATCAATTATTGCATGCACGGTCGCATGTTTTACTTTCCTCTCAGCTGATGAGTTTTTTGAAGCTGGAACAACTATCGGTGGTTATGGTGAGCTTCACTGGAACCAAGCTGAAGATGAAAGCGGAGAAAAATCTAACAAATTAGACTTCCATAGATTCATTATCTACTATGGCCATAACTGGACTGAAAAATGGTCCTTCAAATCTGAAGTTGAATTAGAACACAATTTTCTTCCAGGTGGTGAATTAGAATTAGAACAAGCCTATGTAAACTACCATACAGATAAATGGGGATTCCAAGGTGGTGTAATTTTGCCTACTGCTGGCTTAATTAATGAGTATCATGAACCACCACTATTCTTGTCTGTTGAAAGGCCTACTTACTCAAAGTATATCATGCCAACTACTTGGTTTGGTAATGGATTCTCATTTTATGGTAAATTTAATAATATTAACTGGAGAATAGCTCTTCTTGAAGACTTAGAAGGTGAAGGGATTATTTTTAATGATGATGGAATTTTTGAAAAAGGTAATATTAGAGGTGGACGAGGCAAAGGCTATAAGACTACCGCTTACGATTGGACTAAAAATTTCAGTGTTTCATACACCGGCATTAATGGCTTTAGAGCTGGGGGTTCATTCACTATGAATAATGCACCAATTAATGATGATCCAGTTGAAGAAGGTACGCTTGGGATCACTATGTTTGAAACACATGCAAAATACGATGCAAACAATGTACATGCTGTATTTGAATATGGTCAAAATTCATTTGATGTTAGTAATATAAAAGATGTTCCATATACCGAAGACTGGACAAGTTCTGGCTACTACCTTGATCTCGGTTATAATATTGGCGACTTAGTTAATTGCGGAAAATTAATTCCATGGTTTAGAACTTCAAGTGTTTCAACCGATACTGAAAGTGATGCAAAAGAAATCACTAGATTTGGATTAACATGGTGGCCAATTAATAATGTAGCATTTAAGGCTGATTATGGCACTGTTAAAAAAGGTACAAGTCAAGATAAAGAAATTAACATCGGTATTGGATATAATTTCTAAATATTGTTGTAGATACTCTCCTAGAGTAATAAGTTGGGGCTCCCTTTTTGGGGCCCTAACCTAATGATGAAGCAAATTATTAATATATTATCTATTCTATTTATTCTCACTTTCGGGGGAATTTCTGATTTATATGGAGGAATTCGTGAAGATGTTGAAAAAATATTGAAAAAAGAATTCACCGATAGCGCCAGTATTTCACATCAAAAATTTAACATCCCCACCCATATAAAAAATACAATCCAGTTCAAAGCCAAACAGAAATTTTTTAGAGATGAATTAAATGTTTGGACTATTGTAACCACCGACACTATTTCTCATTATGCCATTATTGACAATAGCTTAGGTAAATCTATGCCCATCACATTTCTTGTAGTCTTTACAACGAATGGGAAAATTAAATATAACCAAATTGTAAAATATCGTGAACCGTATGGAGGTGAAATTTCAAGCTTGAGCTGGACATCACAATTTATAGGCATGTGGAAAGACTCCGAATTTAAGGTTGGGAAAACTATTGATGGAATTAGCGGCGCAACTATTTCTACACATTCTGTAACCAAAGGTATTCATAAATTAAGCCTACTATTTCCATATATAAAAAGCCAACTAAAATGACATTATATCAATTAGAGAAAAATTTGAAATATTTCTTATCATTATTTTTAATTGTGATGACCATTGGCGTAACTATTGGGCTCATTTATGTACGAACCACTACCAATATTTCGACTGAGGGAACGGTGCATAGATATGCCGGATCTGAAGTAAAGGATGAGTTTGATATTCCTGAACACTATCCTAAACCCGTTTCAGACATGCTCATGACCACTCATAATCATATCATATCATTCGCCATGATTTTTGGGATGATTGGGCTTTTGTTTTACTTCAATACTATGATTATTGGAACGTGGAAATTTGTACTCATGGCAGAACCATTAATTTCAACCTTGATTACTTTTGGGTCTATCTGGGGTATTCGATTCGTAGCACCAGAATTTGCTTATATCACCATAATTTCAGGGATTCTCATGTATCTAACTTATTATATAATGGTGGCTGCGATGCTTTACGAATTGCTTTTCTATTCAGAGAAAAGGTAAGTTATTTAGTCCATCGATAGGTAATATCGATAAGTGGAAGCAATCGCGTTTGCGTCCCAAATGGATAATTACCGTAGGTTAATTTAGTCCCCAGTAAAATTCCACATTTATCATTTAGCTGATATTCACCCAATAATTTACTTTCCCAAAATATGTCTTCAGTGGGAATAATTACTGCATCACCATCTAATAGTACACTAAATTGATCTGAAACATTATATCTTGCATCTGCCCCAATATTGAATTTATACCCATTAAAGAACTCACCCATAGCAGGATATATGATCGGTAAATCAACGGAAAGTCTTTCATCTAATTTTTCAGATACAATGGCAAATGTAATTCCCCCTTTAAGTGTAATTAATGTTTTATCTAATGATATTGATTTAAATAATTCATTCTGAAACACAAAAATATGGGGTACTTCTCCCACATCAGCTACCGGTGTAATTAGACCAAACATTCCCTTTTTCTGAAAAATTCTCATGAGAGGTGTTGGGTAAACAAATCGATGACGTGACGTTATACCACAGTTCACATATCTAACTTTTACACTGAAATTAGGCACGGTAAACATTAAAATGGGATGAGTGGAAAATTCAATATTTTCTGAATAGCCCCAGCGTAAAGGTTGAAATAAGCCAATTTCATGGTCACCTTTTTCTAATAGATATGCAGACTCTGAAGATGTAAATCCATTGGAAACCAATAATATTAAAACTGTTAATTTCAATATCCTCATTCTGGAAAATCCAATTTTACTGAAACAGGGGCGTGATCAGAGAGTTGGTGAGCACTTTGATGAGTTGAGTCATCTGAAAATCCATCTGAAACATTGGTGAAAATATAATCCAATTTTCTATCCCAATAATCTTCATCTAAAACTCTACTGTCAAAATTAGTATTCCATGTACTGTGTGTAAAATTGATTGATTGATTGATTTCATCTTTAGGAATTGCTGATAAAAAATTGGGATTATCATAAAATGGTTGAATTAAATTTAACTCTCCAGTAAAATTATTAAAATAGCTACCTTCTTTATGTGGTCCATCAACATCTGTATGAAAACTTTCATCGATACAGATATCTGATAGACAAAAATCTGTAATATTTGCATTAGGAGGAATTGCATTCAAATCACCACCCGCTACAAAAATATCATTATCTTCATCGATGGATGCTAAAACATCATAGAACTTATCGATATGTTTTTGCTTTGTATCATCGGTGGCAAAGGCGGTAGTGTGGGTACATAGCGCATAAATTTCTTTTTCATCATTG
>JABHHG010000079.1 GCA_018671635.1 Fidelibacterota bacterium
AAATAACAATATTAATCAATTTGAATATGAATATATAAGTATTATTGAATATAGTATTGGAAGGAAATATCACACCAGAGCTCCTCCTAAATTGTAATTAAATTTATTTTTTTGTTTTCTAAGTTAGATCTAATTAAAGTCTAATTAGAGAATCAGTTAATTATAATTATTTTTTTAGGAGTTTTTTTTATTATGTTTCAAGTTTCTTTATCAAAATTATTTTTTCTATTTTTTTGGATTAATATACTATTCTCTCAGATAGATCATAAACATAGTCATGGTCATAATAATGAAATTGGTATGGCTATCGGATTAGTGCCTGGTCATGAAGGAGAAGGAAACAATGTAGGTTTACATCTTCATTATGTTAAAGGATTGGGTGAGCATAATCATTTTGGATTAGGTTTATCTTTAGAGACTATTTTTGATGTACATCCACATAATTCTATATCATTATTAGGTTTATATCATTTTGATAATGGTTTTACCATGGCATACGCTCCTGGTATATTATTTTCTGAACATGATGGGAATAGTGAAACACATTTCACACAACATTTTGAATTTTATTATGAAATCGAATTAGATAAATTCCATTTAGGACCTCAATTTGATATTGGGATTGAGGATGGTGATTTACATTATATGTTTGGTGTTCACTTTGGAATAGATATTAATTAGATATAATTTTCTTACAACCTCGAGGATTAAAGTAGGTCAGTTCTGACCTACTTTATAAAATTATGTCTCTAATTATCTACTAAAATGATAATTTTTATGAATAGAATATTAAAAAATTATTGGACTAAACGTAACTAACCTCTCTCAAAAAAACAAATTAACCTATATCATAAAACCTGTGAATTAAAAGATAAAGACTCAACAGCTACTATTCGTGATTGTAGTATGATCTAAATATTATTATTAATCTAGACCAAAACCACCATAATCCTCCTAAATTTCACTCATGCCCACGAAAGAATTTTTCCATTTTGATCATATAATGAGTAGTGATATTTCAGCAATGATGAGCACCGAGAATTCTTTGAGTTCTCGAAATGATACTGCTGAAAACCTTGGATATAATAAAGAGTCACTTGCCATACCCCAACAAACACATTCTACAAATGTATTATTCATAAATTCATCTGGTGAATTTGAAAATTGTGATGGACTTATTACAGATAATCCCAATATTGTTTTATCACTCCAAACGGCTGATTGCATCCCCATTTTTTTATATGATGTGGCTATCGGTTTACGTGGTTTAGTTCATGCTGGTTGGAGAGGTGTGATTGGTGGCATCGCATGTAATGCAATTGAGCTTATGGTCAACCATCAGTCAATAGTTGAAAATATTCAAGTTCTATTGGGCCCTTCGATTTGTAAGCATTGTTTTGAAGTGGGAGGAGAGGTTGCAGCCAAATTTGATAAAAACTGTGTGGTGATGGGGAAAAATAAAAAATATTTTGCCAATTTACATGCTCAAGTCAGATTGCAATTATTAAAATATCAAATTACTGAAAATAATATTCATATGTCTAATATTTGTACATTTGAAAATAAAGGCTGTTGTAGTTACAGACGAGATGGTGAAAATGCAGGGCGAATGTATTCGTTCCTGGGAGTAAAAAATGGATTCAATTAATTCAATCTTATTAGGTATCATTCAGGGGCTCACAGAGTTTTTACCCATTAGTAGTTCTGGCCATTTGGTATTAGGTCAGCATTTTTTAAGCATTGAAAATTCTGGTATTTTATTAGAAGTAGTGCTCCATTTGGGTACGCTACTTTCAATCTTATTGTATTATCGTCATGATATTTTTGATTTACTTCAAGGTATTTTTAAGCGGGATGCGGACAGTTTACATTATTCGTTTATGGTAGTGGTGGCAACAATCCCTGCGGTGGTGGTGGGGTTACTTTTTAAATCTCAATTAGAATCTTTATTTTTGCCTCAATTCGTGCCTTACATGCTCTTGATTACTGGCGTTGTTTTACTTACTACAAAATATGCCACTGAAACCCAACTCACCATGACATATAAAATTGCAATATTGATCGGTTGCGCACAAGTTTTTGCTATGTTACCGGGGATTTCTCGTTCAGGAATGACCATTTCACTTGCTCTATTTTTAGGGATTCATCAAAAGGATGTAGCTAAATTTTCATTTTTTATGGCTATTCCTGTATTGTTGGGAGCCGGTATATTACAACTGAAAGATGTGAGTGAAATACCTTTACAGGTGTGGCCACTATTCTTGGGATTTTTATCTGCATTTATATCTGGCTTCATAGTAATTAAATGGTTAATTAAAATTATATCAAAACAACATTTTTGGAAGTTTTCAATCTATTGTATTTTTGTAGGTCTAATATGTATTTTTGTGGGGGTGGGCAGTTAAATGGCTAAAGGTTCTCCAACAATTGGTCAACTTATTAAGCGAATTCATTCTAATGAAATTGCACCTGCGTATAGTCTATTTGGAAATGAATCATTTCTTCAAGACTTCTTCATTCAAGAATTAGCCACATATTTTTTAGGTGATTCTGGCATAAAAAAACATATTTCATTAGATGATGATAAGCAAGACCAACTCTTGGCCGACTTATCCGCATTTTCATTATTTAGTGACCGAGAGTTAATCGTAGTACGGCAAATTAAAAAATTGACAGTAAATGCTCGTAAGGAGTTAGTGGACTATTTAAATAACTCCAATGCTGAAACATGTCTCGTACTTATAGCTGAAGATTACGATGATCGAAATGCACTCCAAAAATTATTGAAGTCGAATACCATTTCTGTTGATGTACGCGTACCATTCCCATCCAAAATGAAAGAATGGGTTAGTTTTATTGTAAAAAGTAAAAAGTATAATATTAATGATGGAACAATTTCAAATTTAATTGACTTATATGGAGATTCAATCGCCCATGTAGTTAATGAGATTGAGAAAATTACATTGATGGTGGGAACCGAAACTGAAATCGATGATAGTATTATTGAAAGTCAATTGTCAGCGGGGCGAGAGTATCATGTTTGGCAATTACAGGATGCGGTGGGTAACAAAGATTTAGAAAAATCAATTACCATTGCAAAATCATTAATTGAGAATGGTACAGGAATTCCTCAATTGGTGATAAATTTCACCAACTTGTTTCAACAGTTGTTATGGTATTCCATGGGTGTGAGACAGTCAACAGGATATACGGGGTTAAACAAAATTATTTCAGGAAATCTTAATAAATATAGTCGAAACTTTGACCAACAAGAAATCGAAGATACATTACTGGTTTTGAGAAAGTCAGATATGTTGACTAAATCTACAGCATTGAGTCCGCTTGCATTAATTGAACCGGTAATAATAAATATTTGTGAGGGGATATATGTCTGAGTTTGATATATCAGATGAGGTACTGATTAAACAATTCCAAAATGGAGATGTGCGATCTTTTAATCAAATTGTACTTCGTTATAAGGATCGATTGATTCATTTTGTTCATGGATTCGTACATGATATTGACAAAGCTGAAGATTTAGTCCAAGACACATTTATGAAGTTATATACCCATAAAGATTCATATCGAGAAATTGCAAAATTCTCTACGTGGTTATATACAATTGCAGGAAATTTAGCACGGACAGAGCTTCGAAAATTGAAACGTCGCAAGACATATTCTGTATCTTCATTGAGTCGAGATGATAGAGAATTTATTATTCAAGGTACAGATGACGGCCCCAGTGAAATTCATTCTTCAGAGAATATACAAAAGAATATTAAACTGGCATTAACAGAGTTACCTGCAGATTTCAGGACCATGATAATTTTACGAGATATTCAGGAACTTTCATATGATGAGATAAGTAAGATTATGGATGTTCCACTAGGAACCGTAAAATCACGAATTAATCGTGGCCGATTGAAATTGCAAGAATCACTAAGAAAAAAAGGAGAATGACCTGATTTGATGAATTGTTACGAATTTGAAAACCTTATTTCAGAATATATTGATGGTGAATTAAAAATGGGTAATCGAAAAGGATTTGTTGCCCATAAATCTGATTGTGTTCTATGTAAAGAGAAGTTAGAAGATATTACCGCCATGTTAAAAGAATTACCCAATATGGTTAAAATGAAAGCTTCTGGAGATTTTTTAAATAAATTGAATCAAAAGATTGAATCCTATGAAAATAGATCAACATTGAAAATGAATCAATTTTTTGGATTTGATTATATCTCAGCCATTGGGCTTGCTGCAGCCATGGTTTTAGTTGTGGGAGCATCATATTTATTAGTCACAGAAGATTCAATTCCCATTGTTGATTTAGAGAAAATATCCACAAAGAGTAGTCAGTCAAATCAAAATCCCCAAATTACATTAAATAATCAAAATGGATTTATTGCAGATCAAGATTCCTCCGATAAAGAAGATGAAGAAAGTCAATACAATATGCCCATTCGATTGGTGGGTGGTTCGAAGTAGATTTTTTTTAGTTTCCCTACTTTAATGGGCTTATATTACCCCCCGCGATTTAGGTCGGATTTTGTAAATTTTAATCAAGGAATTATTATGGCAAAGAAACAATCTTTTGGCGATAAGACAGGCGCCAAGAAAAATGTAAAAGATATGATAAAAGTAGTAAGAGCTACTGCTTCTTCAGTAACGGGTTCACTTCGATTTTCTTCTGAAATGGTAAGAGTTCCAGATGGAAAAAGTGCTGACAACGTAGTAAAAGAACTTATATCTAAATAAACTTTATGATAATTGTTTTTGAATAGGAGGGGAAACCCTCCTATTTTTTTTACCCATATGATTTTGTTTAAATTAATATTAATCATTATTTTTTCTGGCCACGGGTTAATGGCCTCTAATTTAGGCAATGCCATGTATTTTTTCATTGAGGGTGAAATCGCCCTGATGGAAGAAAACCAAAATCTTGCCCTTGAAAACCTCCATGAAGCTTCAAAACTATATCCTCAGTCATCAACAATTTATAATACCATCGGTGAAGTATATCAAAATCAAAATGACTATATCAGCGCATTAGAAAATTATAAATACGCGTATAATTTAAATCAAGATGAAATATTGGGGTTTAAAATTATAGGTCTTTATAAACAAATGGGCCAAATGGATAGGGCCAATGATTTTTTGGACCAATTATTGATTACCCATCCTAACAATGTTCAACTCTTGTATGAAAAAGCCCAACTCCATTTTGGCAATGAAAATTGGGAAGGCCTTATCCGAATATATGCCAAAATTTATGAGTCTGAACGAGATGAATCCATTTTAAAACGTATGATTGAAATTGGCAATGCTACGGCTACCATTCAAAAGGTATATGATGAAATATTACGCATTGAGTCAACCAATAAAGACCACGTCATTCTGTTAGAAATTTTATCACAGATTGCATACTCTTTGGAACAGTATGAGCGTGCAATTTTACATTTAGATAATCTGAAAGTAAAGGTGGGGTCAAATGCTTCATACCTATTATTAGGTGATATTTATATGAAAATTGGTAATTATGAAGCAGCGAAGTTAAATTTTGAATTTGTGTATAACGACGGAGTAAACAATTTTGAAATTATGCGAGCCCTGTTGATATGCTATTCAAATTTGAATGAGCTACAGCGTGAAATTAGCTTCAGTAAATCAATGATGGATATTTATCCTGAAGAAAATTTGGGATTTGAATCTTATGCGCTTTCTTTATTAGAAGATGGTAAAATTACTGATGCGATTTCCACATTACTTATAGCGAAGCAGAAATTCACTGAAAACTTCTCAATATTATTTTATTTAGGTTCAGCCTATAAAGAAATTGGGCAATATGATGATGCTTTAATTGAATTTGAATCGGCACTAAAACTCCAACCCGAATCTGGAATTATATGGCATTCAATGGCAATCATCTACGAAGATTTAAATCAGTATGAATTTTCAGATAGTTTATTTTCTAAAATTTTGGCATCAGATTTACAGAATGCAATGGATATGAATGATTATGCTTATATTATATCCGAACGAGAATCATCCACCACTGAAGATCTTGAATTTGCATTGGATTTAGCTGAAAAGGCAATTGACCTGGATCCTACAAATTCTATGATTATGGATACCTTAGGATGGATTTACTTCCAGTTGGGTGAAACCAATTTAGCCTTAAAATATTTACAAAATAGCGTTGAAATTAGTGGTGACAATTCTGTCATTTTAGAGCATCTGGGAGATGTATATTTGAAAATGGGAAATGTTAAAAAAGCACAAGATAATTTCAATAAAGCGGTAATGCTTAATCCCACAAATGCCATGCTAAAGGCAAAATTGGAGCCATTAAATGATTAAGCAATCTGTAAGTATTGTGATACCTGTATATAATGAGGATGAATCAATTTCAGCTCTTTATTCTGAAGTTAAGAATTCGTTAGAGAGTTTTCCATCCCATGAGATTATTTTTATTAATGATGGCAGTTTTGATAATTCTCTTTATAAAATAACCACAATAGTTGAGCAAGATTCAGCAGTTACATTGATTGACTTATATAGTAATTTTGGCAAAGCTGATGCCTTGAATGAAGGTTTTAAGGTAGCCACTGGTGATATCATAATTACGATGGATGCAGATTTACAGGATGATCCTGCTGAAATTTCAAATTTAGTAAGTAAAATCAATGAAGGTTGGGATGTGGTTTCGGGGTGGAAAGTAGATCGACAAGATCCAATCAGCAAAAGATGGCCGTCAAAACTTTTTAATGCAGTCATGAGATTTGTGACCAAAGTAAAAATTCATGATTTTAATTGTGGGCTGAAAGCATATCGTCAAAAAGTGGTTAAAGCTATAGATCTCTATGGTGGAATGCATCGCTATACGCCTGCACTTGCCGCCCAAAAAGGATTTTCAGTAACTGAAATTCCGGTTAATCACCGTTCACGTAAATTTGGGGTTACTAAATACGGTGGTTCTCGAATATTTCACGGCTTCTATGATTTACTAACGGTTATGTTTTTAGGTAAATATCTAACTCGTCCTCTTCATTTTTTTGGGAGTATTGGATTAGTATTACTTTCAGCAGGATTTGCTATCAATGTGTATCTTACCGTAGGATGGTTTAATGGTATTTGGATTGGCAATCGCCCCATATTTTTTCTGGGTATATTGTTGTTGATTGTGGGAATCCAATTTTTCTCAATGGGTCTTATTGGTGAGTTGATAACTAAAACTGCACACCGAAATGAGAGTATTGTTCTCAGAAAGTACAAGAAAGAACAATAATGAAAATTGCATTGGTCAGTGTTGCCCCACCGTACAGAGGGGGAATTTCTACTCATTCGGCCATATTGTCTCAACATCTTTCAGAATCCCATTCTGTGCAGGTGTTTAATTTTAATCGTCAATATCCAGATTTTTTATTTCCAGGGAAGACTCAATTTTTTGATAATGATGAATTTTCATCATTTGAAAGTAACCGTACCATCGATTCTATTGGACCCGGTTCATGGAAATCCACCGCTCGACAAATTATTGAATATGCTCCCGATTTAGTTATCTACCGTTTTTGGAATCCTTTTTTTGGACTTTCCATGGGAAGTATTGCAAAGTCAATCAGCAAAATATCTCCTGAAATAAAACAGATAGCACTTTGTGATAATATCATTCCTCATGAATCCAGTTTTATTGATAAATGGCTCACCATGCGACTTTTTAATCAACTTGATGGATTTCTGGTACAATCAGATGGTGTTCGAAATGAACTGAAGAATCTGATACCCAATGCTTTAGTTGAGAAACGTTTTCATCCTATTTATGATAATTATGGTCCAAATATCAAAAGGGCAGATGCTCGACAAAAGCATGGTATTACTGCCACACATCTTATTTTGTATTTTGGAATAGTTCGAGACTATAAAGGTCTGGATGTGTTGATTAAGGCGACCAAGTTGTTAAAAGAAAAGATGGATGACTTCCATGTACTTGCAGTTGGAGAGTCTTATGGAAATACTGAAAAATATGATTCACTTATTAATGAATTAGAAATTGGAGATGTCTTTAGTTGGGAGAATAGATTTATTCCTGATTCAGAAGTCTTCTCTTATTTTTCTGCTTCAGATGTGATGGCGTTGCCTTATCATTCTGCTTCTCAAAGTGGAATTGTTCAAATTGCATATAACTATAATATTCCTGTAGTGGTAACGGATGTAGGTGGCTTGCCCGAGTATGTAGAAAAGGGAGTTTCTGGGGAAATTGTGGCGGTGAATAATCCTGATGAATTAGCAACTTGCTTAGCAAATGGATTACTAAATGGCAATTTTGTAAAAATGTCCAAGAATATAGATGATGTGAAATCTAAATTCACATGGAAAAACTTCATCGATGGGATTGAGTCCCTCTATTCACGAATATGAATTCACATATAAAATTACTCATCTTGAATTGGAATGGCTCTGAACTTACGAATCAATGTTTAGCCTCTGTTGAAAAACTCAGTTATAATAATTATTCTACCATGGTTATTGACAATGGTTCATCAGATGATACTATCGCTAAAATCCATAAAAATTACCCTTCTGTAGAAGTATTGGCATTAGATAAAAATTATGGATTTAGTCCGGCATACAATTTAGCATTCGAACATTTACAATCCTCTCAATCAGATTATTACCTTATTATAAATAATGATACCACGGTTGAACCTAACTTATTAGAGAAGCTGATGGAGGGCGTGGCTAAATTTGGAGCTGAACATTTATATTGCCCAATAATTCACTATGTTGATAACCCAAATAAAATTTGGTATGCCGGTGGGAATGTAGATTTAAAAGTGGGTCAATTGACGCATGTAGGAATCCGTCAAGAAAATAAGGGTCAATACTCAGAATTGTCTAAAACAGGGTATGTAACGGGTTGTTGTATTTTTATCTCTCCTGAAACTATTCATAAATTAAATGGATTTGATGAGGGTTTTAACATGTATGCTG
Organism: Fidelibacterota bacterium; assembly: GCA_018671635.1. Lineage (GTDB taxonomy): Bacteria > Fidelibacterota > Marinisomatia > SCGC-AAA003-L08 > D37C17 > JABHHG01. The sequence continues at coordinate 8,989 of JABHHG010000079.1, forward strand.
AAGATGTAGATTTATGCCTGCGCGGTAAAGCGATGGGGATAGATTCAATTTTCGTTCCCGATGCAAAAATTTATCATAAAGTATCAGCGTCTGTTGGCGGTGAGTTTAGTTTTATTAAATTGAAACGTAAATTGAAGTCCGTTAAGCATCTCATGTCTAAGCATTGTTCTCCTGCACAAGTATGGGTGGGTTTTTCCCTCTACCTTCTTAGAAATTCATTCCTGGGAATATTTCACTCCATTAGCTCTCTGAAGAAATAATTTGACAAACTTTACCTACATTTTGCTCGATATGAGAAATTAACGTATCTCTATTTACCTTTAAAGTTTCTACATCCATTTCGGTGGACTTCTCATAAAATTCATGGATTTGAGAATAATCCGGACATGCCTCCACCGCTGAAATATCCCATTGCTTTATATAACTGATCAGTTTAGGAACATTTTTGTTTAATGGAAAGTGGGGCACTGCGTAGGACATTGCCGTAATATTACCATGCAGGCTCGTTCCGGTAAAAACTTTTGAATGAGCGATTAAACTAACACTATCTATTAAATGGATATCTCGCAAAATGAAAACTTTTTCTGAGGATAGCCTTTCATAAATTTGTTCAAGTATTTTATCATCTTCATGGCCACTGACTATTCCCAATGGAAGGAGTGCGATGGGAACGCCCTCTAATATTAATTTTGAGAGTGAATCTATTATTGTAGATAATTCTCCGTGAGTATATTGTTGAGCCATTTGAAAACAAAAGTAGGCCCCCTCATTCTTTAAAATGAATGCTTTAGTATTCTTACTTGTAGATTCGAGTAATTCATCTTTTGGATAAAATTTTGAAACCGCATTGGCAATATCAGGTGTGAGTTGATTATCAATTCCCCATGTTGATTTTAAAATATGGTTCGCGTTTTTATCTCGAACACTAATCAAATCAGCTTCCACTAAGGTCGTTTTTATTAATTGGTCAGAAGATTTTATTGAAACTCCCCCCACGCCATAATATAGAATATGAGTAGATTTACAAATGGACTCCTTTTCAATCAAGAAAGGGAATTTAAATTGGCCATCCATAATTTTCATACAAATGGAGTTTACCCATGATCGAGGGAAAATCAACCGGGAAACTCGAATGAAACGATTTCCAAACCAACCCATGAAATAGCTGGTTATAGATGTCCAATCTACATTGACTACTTCTCCACCAGAAACTATAATACTACTATTTGTAGGTATTTCTCCAAGATTTAGCCGCTTGCATTTGAACCCACCCATTGAGGTTAAGTCTGCATTCCTTATACTGCAATATTCTATATTTGTAATTCCATTTTCTTCTAGATATTTACCTAAAATAATTGGAATAAGAATATCACCATAATTGTATCGGTCAAATGCGCCGTAGAGGATTATTTTCTGTTCTGACATCCGTTAAATTTAGGGAATAAGACATAATCTATTTTTATTAAAACCTAAACAAGTGGAATCTATTTTTATTCTTGGGATGGAAAAGCCGTATTTTTACCTCCAAATTAAACTAAAAATTGTGAAGAAAAGACAAATTATTCATGAATAAGAATATTCAAAAATGGGTTATCATACTAGCCCCCCTTGTTTTAATATGTGGAATACTATTCAATAAGGTGCTATTTGAGGACTATCAATTTCAAGGTGGAGACTCACTCTCACCTAAAGCGGTACGTATGGGAATCGAGAATGCCACCCATGAATTTGCTGAATATCCATTGTGGATGCCTTGGCTATTTAGTGGGATGCCATCTGTTCATTCATTTCAAAATATATCAGAATATTATCTGCCTCATTTACTAATGAAGGGATTAATGGCGTTTGGGCTTTCTCAATTTTGGGAGTTCATTTTCCATTTTATCTTTGCCGCATTGGGAATGATTGTCTTGCTTCAATATTTGAAGGTTGAGGATTCAGTCGCTTTTTTTGGTGGAATTACCTATATGATGATGCCCTATTTGGTCACCATGATAGTGCATGGCCATGGAAGTCAAATGATGACTACCGCATTTATCCCGTGGGTAATGTGGGCAATTATTCGATTAAAAGGTTTTCCAAATTGGTCGAATATGGGAATTTTGGCATTATTGATGGGGCTACAATTACAACGGGCACATGTTCAAATTGCATATTATACATGGATGTTGGTTGGTCTCTATTTGGTAATGGAAATAATATTCAATTATGTGAATAAAAAAGCTGAGTTTACTCGTGTGATTATGTGGTCTATTCCAGCATTCGTATTGGCAATTTCCATGTCAATGTGGATTTACCTTCCCGCCACGTCGTACACTCCATTTTCAATACGTGGAGCTGGCGGCGGGGGCGGAACCGGTCTTGAATATGCCACACAATGGTCATTCAGCATGGGAGAAATGCTTACCTTTTTAAATCCATCTTATTATGGGTTTGGTGGCGCCACCTATTGGGGAAATATGCCATTCACCGATTATCCCAATTATATGGGAATCTTAGTGCTATTATTCGCTATTTATGGGATATTTACATATAAAGATCGTTTTAGAATATTCCTAATTACCGCATCAGTCTTTGCATTATTATTGTCGTTTGGACACCACTTTAAACACTTTTATCAATTCTTTTACGATTTTTTCCCTTATTTTAATAAGTTTAGAGTCCCCGTCATGATATTGGTATTACTTCAATTTAATGTTGTGGTAATGGCGGCTTTAGGATTGAATGACTTAATAAAGAAAATTAAAAATGGTGATTCTGATTTGAAACGGTTCTTTATATTGGGGGGAGTATTATTTTTCCTCCTCGTATTACTAAATGGTTTATTTGATTCAATTGCAGAATTTGGGAAACGTTCAAATCCACTATTAAACACCATGAGAGCCGACTTAATGTCAGCAGATACGCTTAGAGTTGGCATTTTACTTTTACTGGGAATGGGTAGTATTTATGCAATCTCTCGAAAATGGCTCAGTGAATTTACTGGAATTGGAATTATCACCCTCCTTGCAATAATTGATGTGGGCATTGTAGATAAAATGATTATTGAACCTGCACCTGAATCATATCGAACATCCACATTGAAAAAAGAGGAGTTCATGCATGCCTATTTGAAGGAAGATAGTATTATTCGATTTTTACAGTCCGACACTTCAAAATTTCGAATTCTACCTTTAGGCGCATTGGAGCGTGAGAATAGATGGTCAGCATTTCAAATTGAATCGGTAAGTGGCTATCACCCTGCTAAAATGGGTAATTATAATGAGTTGATGACAAAAATGGGGTGGAATTATCCAGGGATTCTACAGATGTTAAATGTTAAATATCTCATTTCTCAAGAAAAACTGGAGCATCGATTATTTAGGTTAGTTCATGAAGGGTCATTGTATGTACCCGACCAATATGTAAATGCATTTGTATATCAGTTTAATGGATTCACTAATCGATTCTTTTTTGCAAAAAATGTATCAACCCTACATGAAGATGTAATATTTACTCAAATGAAGACACCTGGATTTTCCCCCTTGGAGAATTCATTTACCGCTGAAAAGTTACCCCAATTTAATTATGATGTTTCAGCTAGTGTTGAATTGGTGGCGTGGTCGCCAAATAGCATAAAAATGAAGACAATTTCACCATCCATTCAATTCTTGGTAATGAGTGAAATATACTATCCAAATGGGTGGGAGATTACTGGACATCCTGAAATGGAAATTTTTGAAGTTAATAATGCATTGAGGGGGATCATAATCCCTGAAGGTGAGTTTGAGTTTGAAATGGTTTTTGTGCCTACAGATTTAAAATATGGAACAATTTTTACATGGGCTAGTTTACTACTCATCTTGGGATTGATAGCAATGCCCATCATAAAGAAAAAATGAGACAACATCAACATTCATCAAATATTAAGGTAGGCCTTTTTGCGCTGGCTCTGATTTTTAGTAGCTTAATCTTTTGGATAAACCGCCAAATGGTTACGCAGTTGAGAGTAGATGCACAAAAGCAAGTTGAATATCTGGCGCAAGCGTACACAAAAGCTATCAATTCTACGGATGAGCATGAGTTGCAATTTGTGCTGGATGTAGTGCTTCCCTCTTTGAATTTCCCCATTGTGATTACCACCAATAAAGAAATCTATGCCACCATCAATTTGGAAATTTCCTATGATGAAGGTTCGCCAGAATACAATGAAGCGGTGTGGGTCATTGTCCATCGAATGGATGATGAATTTGCACCATTGCAAATAATTTGGGAAGACATTGAAGTGGGGGATATCCATTTTGGAGATCCGGATATTGTGGGTAGAATGCGATGGCTCCCCGTCATGGAATTATGTTTAGCATTATTATTTATCCTCCTCTCATTGTGGGGGATGCGACTCATTCGAAAGAGTGAAAAGAATTCAATTTATGTTGGAATGGCCCGCGAAACCGCACATCAATTGGGTACGCCAATTTCATCACTAATGGGTTGGTTCAGACTTTTGCAAGAGAATCCAAAAAATCGAGATGAAATAATGGATTCTATTGATGATGACATCCATCGATTGACGGCCATTTCGGATAGATTTGCCAAGATTGGGTCAAATCCCAAAAAAGATGATATTGATATCTGTAAATTGATTGAGAATATTTCGCTCTATATTTCTCATCGAATTTCTGATCGCTCAAAAATTAATATCAATACCAAAATTCCGGATTCAAAATGGATATTCGGTGATGAAACTTTATTATCCTGGGCATTTGAAAATTTAATTAAAAATTCGGTGGATGCAATCGAGCGTGGTGAGGGAGATATCGTAATAGAATTAACCTCCATTTCGAATAATGAAATTCAAATTGATATTATTGATTCGGGGAAGGGAATCCCCAGGAAAGATAGGTCCAATGTATTTAAGCCTGGATTCAGTTCAAAAAAACGAGGCTGGGGATTAGGCTTGAGTCTGACCAAGCGAATAATTGAAGAATTACATCATGGAAAAATATTTGTATTAAAATCACAACCAGGTGAAACGGTGATTCGTGCAATATTAAACTTGAAATAACTCTTTTATAAATGTTATTGATACGACTAAATTTCGCGTCTATTTAAGTGTTAAGGAATTAGGATTATGGCTAAAGTTTGTGATATTTGTGGTAAGGGTCCAGCAACGGGTAATAATGTGAGTCATGCTCACAATAAATCACGTCGTCGTTGGTTACCCAATTTGCAGAACATTCGTGCATTAATTAATGGTGTTGCGAAGCGAGTTAAAGTTTGTACAACTTGTATTCGTTCTGGTAAAATTCAAAAAGCCGCTTAATAAATATTAAATCTATAAAAAAAGCCCCCTCATTGAGGGGGCTTTTTTTATTAACAAAAGAAAGTTATAGGGGAGACCCTTTGTACACCATTATTGAAGCGATGTAATGGTCACGCCTATATGATACTATGTTTAGCTCCGTCTGTTTCGAATAAATGCAGGCACATCCAAATCATCACCGAAAGTCATAATGGGATCTTCAGGTTTTTCTGCATTATTGTCTGCGAAGGTTCTATTCTCATTTACCGCATTGCGATCATCATCAATAATCTTCGACTGTTGTATGAATGGCGTAGAGAAATTATTCTCTTTTATTGGTGTTGACTCTGCAATGTAGCGTGGGGGAGTATCTGCATCCATACTTTTATTATATGGATTATTGAAAGGCGTATCCATTTGGGAATCCCCTTCATTTAGACCCGTAGCAATTACGGTAACTCTCACCTCATCGGTTAGACTCTTATCAATAACACAACCCAAAATCACATTGGCCTCATCGCCTGCTTCTTCATAAATAATACTGGATGCATCATTTAATTCATGTATGGTCATTTCTTCAGGGCCGGTAATATTTACCAATAAGCCTTTGGCGCCATTAACACTGGCACTCTGGAGTAATGGTGAATTAATGGCCTGTTGAGCCGCCAAAATAGCACGTTCTTCACCATGTGCAATACCGGTTCCCATAATGGCATCACCCATATTTTCCATCACGGTTTTAACATCGGCAAAATCAAGATTGATTAACCCTGGAATATTAATAAGGTCTGAAATTCCTTTAGTTGCCTGATGTAGCACACTGTCCGCTAATTTGAAAGACTCTTTAACGGTGGTCTGCATATCGGTGATTTCAAGTAAGGTCTCATTGGGTATGGCCAATAAGGTATCGCAGTTTTTCTTCATATCTTCGATACCAATTAAGGCACGCTTCATTCGTTGCGGACCTTCAAACTTAAATGGCTTGGTTACAATACCGACGGTAAGTGCGCCCATTTCTTTGGCAATTTTTGCCACAGCAGGTGCTGCACCCGTACCGGTTCCACCACCCATACCAGCAGTGATAAATACCATATCTGCCGTTTCAAGGGCTTTGATAATAACTTCTCTATTTTCTTCAACGGCTAAGTTACCCACTTCAGAATTGGCACCGGCGCCTAATCCCTTGGTTAGTTCTTTACCAATTTGAAGTTTGCACTGAGAATTATTGAACTCTAAATCTTGTGCATCTGTATTAATGGCAATGAATTCAACAGCATTCATTCCATCTACAATCATGCGGTTTAGTGCATTACCACCGCCACCACCTACACCAACTACTACTATTCTTGCTTTTTGTTCGGCCAAATCGCCTGGTTCAAATAACATGATTATTACTCCCTTTTGTTTTTGTTAATTTTAATACCAATTGTTAAACAATTTTTTTAGTTTCGAATAAAAATCTTGAAAGATGGAGGTAATACTTTCATCTCCATAGTCTAAACTTTCCCAATTCTTTATTCCATATTTGACTAGTCCCACTGCCGTTGAAAACCGTGGATTATTTACTTTTTCAGAAATTCCACCTTGAAGTTCAGGCATTCCAATTTTAATAGGTTGTTTGAAAATATCTTGTGCCAAATCTTCAACATGTTTTAATCGTGCCCCGCCCCCAGTTAGCACAATACCAAAGGTATTTTCACCTTGATAATTACTCTTATTAATTTCATTTTTGGCCAATCTGAATATTTCATCCATTCGAGGCTCAATAATAGATGCTAACTGATTCTGTGATACAGTTTTAGATTCACGTCCACTGGTTCCAGCAATAGTTATATTTTCTTCAGGGTTAGCCAATGCAGTTCGTGCAGAGCCGTGTTGGCATTTTATGAGTTCTGCCTGTTCGCGGGTAGTTTGAAGTCCAAATGCAATATCATTGGTGATATTACTACCGCCAATAGGAATAGCTCCTGCATGCATAACCCCACCGTCACGATATACAATTACGTCAGTGGTCCCACCACCAATATCAATGAGTACAACACCCAAGTCACGCTCATTCATATCTAACACAGAATAAGCAGATGCCAATGGTTCTAACACAAAATCAAGGATTTCAACGCCAGCCTTTTCCATACACGTTCGAATATCTTTTTCAGTATTGATAGCACTGGTCACCAAATGAACTTTTGCCTCCAAACGATGACCTGAAAGTCCTTGTGGATTTTTAATACCACTTCGATCATCTACTTTAAACTCTTGGGTCAATACATGTAAAATCCGTCTATCTGGAGATAGATTGATTGACTGTGCATGTTCAAGCACGCGATGAATATCTGCCTGAGAAATTTCTTGCCCAACGGGTTGGCGATTATTATTTTTATTTACGGTAATCACTCCAGAATAGTTGATACCGCGAACATGATCACCCGTAATACCAATTAGGGCTTCTGTAACTTCATGATCTGCCTGTTTCTCAGCTTCATGAATTGCCGCAGATATGGATTCAACGGTTTCGGAAATATTTACCACCACGCCACGTTTTAATCCATTTGAGGCGCTTTTCCCCACGCCCATAATTTTCATTTCATCTTTATTAGACCACTCTGCAATCACCACTGCAATTTTGGTGGTTCCAATATCTATCCCCGTAATTATTCTTTTTTCGTCGGTCATTTTTTTTCCTAATCCAGATGTTTTATTGATTCCAGGCTTTCATACCACCTTCAACATTGATTGCATAAATTCCATTTTCAACAAGAATCTCAGTTGCATGCTTTGATCTGCCTCCACTTCTACAAATCACATAAATTGGAATATTTATGGCATTTTTTAAATCAAAAATTGTTTTATTGATTTCAGATAATGGTCTATGAATTGCATTTTTGACATGCCCCAATGGCCCATAGAATTCAATTAAAGTTCTTACATCAATTACATGGATTTTCTTATTGTGCGAATATATATTTTTAAATTGCATTATACTTACGGATGAATACATTATTGATGAAGTACATGAAAATAAATTCAAGGATAAAGTAAATGTAATTAACATCGATTTTTTATAATTCATTAATTAACTCCTATTCTGCTATGCATATCTGCTTCATTAAATTCATTACTTTAGCGTTCACGTACGATAATTTGATTGTCAATTTTTAAATCGATATAAGCATAATCATTTAATGACCGCTTATCTTGTACTGTTTCTTGAAATTCCTTCAGAATACTAATTTTGTAGATGGCTTCATCATCACCTAAATCTATCTTGGTACGGTCATCCGTAATTAATGAGAGATTATTGTTTTTATATCTCACTTCACTGAGATTTTCATAAAGCTCATGATGGATGTCTTTTGATTTGTTTATAAACCGAAGTGCTTTTGTTAATTCAAAATCACCCAGTTTTAATGGGTCATCATTAGCAAACGTCATAATCGGCACCGGAAAGAATTTGATTGCAGACTTTGTAGCCAACAATGGGGTTTCCTCACCATCAAAGAAATATTTATCTTCTTCCAAGAGCACCAATATGATAGGATTACGTTCATAGATTTCAATCATCAATGTGGATGGGAAAATTCGACTCACTTTTGCAGATTTGACAAACTCGATGGATTCCACATTTTCTTGGATTTCGCTAAGATCGTAGACGAAAATTGCTTCGTCAGCATCCATATTCATGGCATCTATTATAGTATCTTGATTCACAAATTCATTTCCCAAAACCACAATTTTCTCTTGGGTAAAGAGATTGATATGTTGGGCATACAGAATAGAGCAGTAAAACAGTGTCACCAAAATTATTGAATTCAATGAGATGAAAGCATAGTCTTTACATATTTGTAAATATTTATGCATGGGCAAACTCCTGTTGAATAGCAGATGTAAATCCAAGCAATCGAACTTCTAATTCTAATTTTATACCAAATTGTGTAGCCACTTCATGTTGTGCTATTCGAATGAGTTTGATTACATCTTCTGCCAAGGCATCACCCAAATTCACTATAAA
>JABHHG010000075.1 GCA_018671635.1 Fidelibacterota bacterium
ATTCATACACCAGGCCATACAGCTGGTTGCACGACATATTTTGTAGATAATAAATTATTTACTGGAGATACATTATTTATTGGAGGAACTGGCCGCACTGATTTTCAAGGGGGTTCTGCAGATAATACATATGATAGCTGTCGAAATAAATTATTTATATACCCTGATGATACATTGATTTACCCCGCTCATAATTATAAAGGATTGACACTATCAACTATTGGTGAAGAAAGAAAGTGGAATCCAAATGTTGGAGATACTGTAACTAAAGAAGAATTTTTGGAAAATGAAAAAAATAAAGATAGACCTTTTCCGCATCAATTTAATATTGCGGTACCATCTAATATAGATTGTGGAAAAATCTCTGATAAATTAGAAAAATAATAATATATTTAAGTTATCTACCCTGCTTTTAAATTTGGAAATAATAAAAAAGGATTGATTAGTTTAAAATTATATTTACTATCAAAACGACATCAAAAACATTTAACAAACCATCTTCATTGTTGATATTTTTCAGTTTATACAGGGCCTAAAATTTAAATAATATCAAGCATGTGAAACAAAGGAGATTAGCACGTAGATTTAGGTCAATAACTGGATTGTATTTCTGCAAATTTTAATCTGATTTTCAAAATCTTTGGGGTTCCCCAAGGGAAAGCCTAATTCATAAGGAACAGAATAATATCTATGGGCATGTATTTTCTGATTAATTTCATCAATTATACTAATGGATGTTGTAGAAATACCCACCTCTTCACATACTTTTTGGACCAAACCTACGGTTTGGGGGCACATGGGTCAGATGGGTACAAATAAAACTACATCTACTTTATCCGCAATTAATATGTGAACAATGGGTTGAATGGACTGTTTAATGAACCGTCCCGGCGCTGTGATAGCTCCCATTAATGAAATATGTTGGTGATTGAGAGAACCTATTAATCCACTGTTAACTAATTCTGTTAACTGAGGGATAGGCATACCAGTAGATGGATTACTTCTAATTCCTGAATGATCAAATGTTTGACTACGATGAGAATCATAGAGTAATTCCATACTTATATTATTGGGAATAATGCGGTATGAAAAGTCACCACCTTTAATTTTGTAATCGAATTTTTCCTGCTCACCTTTAACATATAATCCTGCGGAAGATACAATTGCCACATTACATTCAGATAAAGGTTTGATTAGTTTAGCGGAGAATCTAGGTTTGCAATTTTTCCATGGATATACAGTTAAACCCAATTTATTCTTTAATGATAAATGTGATAATTTCGGAATATTGTTTACATCTAACATTTATCTAATTTTAAGTCGAGGTGGCAGGATTCGAACCTGCTACCACCTTGCTCCCAAAGCAGGATGCTTTTAATGAAATTATACCTTGAACTTCTTTCCATCTAAAACAATCGATCTCATGATCATTAACCATTCCTACAGCCTGCATAAAAGCATAACAAATTGTAGGACCAACAAAATTAAATCCTTTCTTTTTTAAATCTTCACTCAACTCTTTTGCTTCATTAGTAAAAACTGGAATATCCTTCATCTTTTTAAATTTGTTCACTTTTGGTTTGTCTTGTACAAAACTCCAAATATATTTATCAAAACTACCATATTCTTTTTGTATTTCTAAGAAGGCCTTTGCTCCTGATATTGCAGAATTAATCTTTAATCTATTTCTAATGATATTAGAATTATTCATTAGTGATTCAATATCAGAATCTTTAAATCTAGCAATTTTTGAAGCATTAAAATTCTTAAAAGCTTTTTGATAACCCTCTCTTCTCTTTAAAATTGTACTCCATGACAATCCTGCTTGAGCTCCTTCTAAAATAATAAATTCAAATAGGGTTCGATCATCATGCACAGGCAAACCCCACTCATTATCGTGATATGCCATCATAGATTCATTGTTTCCCCATTCACATCTTTTTATAACCTTCTTATCCATATACTAATTTACAAAATAAAAAAACCTCTATAATAGAGGCTTTCTAATTTACTGTCGAGGTGGCAGGATTCGAACCTGCGACCCCCTGCTCCCAAAGCAGGATGATTAATTGTTTAAAAAATTAAACTTTCTATTTATAAATTTTCACAACTTATTTTTTAATATATATTAATACATAAATCTAGATAACATATATACAGCCATAGTTATCATAATAAAATTTTCTATAAATGTAGCTTCAGTCATAGGTAAATTTAAAACTGTCCCAAGGCAAGCACATTTAATTGATTTTTTATCTAATAGAGTTTTTGTTACCCCAAAAGTTGTAATACCTAAAATAATTATTGTGACAATTAATGCAATTTTAACTTCAAAACGAATTAAAAACATTAATCCTAAAGCAGTTTCAATAAATGGATATATCCAACCATAAAGAGGAACTCGTTTTGCTACAGGATCGTACATTCTAAAAGCACTAGGGAAACCTTTTAAATCTAACATTTTAAAAAAGCTAAAAACAATAAAGAATAAACCCATAAAATCAAACATAAAGGCTTCTAATGTCCAATGATTGAGATGCATTAGGTTACTACCTAGGGTTATGTATAAAAAAATAATACCCAAAGGAATTAATTGTTTTATTTTATTATTTTGATTTGTAGAATGGTTAGCTGAATCATTTTCTAATGAAGATTCATTTTTATGGATTATTTCATTAAGAGTATATTTATCACTTAAGAATAACTATAATAAATATTTTTACTATTACCTGAAACTTGAACCCAAACTGTGTGGATAGTTCCATTTTCATCTATGTGAATATCTGGGAAATTTTGGTCATAATTATCTGAAGCTACATGCACATTTGGACCAAAATCAAATGATAGTGAAATTGAAAAAAATATTACTATACTAAATAGTCTACTCATTTTATCCTCCCCTATTATGATAATTCACTGGGCCAAAACCGACCCAGTGAATTATAAGCAATTAGCCTTTAGCACAACATGGTTTATCACAGCCTTTTTTCCAAACTTGCCACCATTTTTTTGATGAACAACTTGGAGCTAAAGACGTTTGTTTATTTTTACAACAACTAAGGCCCTGTTCTACTTTACCCTTACAGCATGCTGCCAATACTTTATTGCCATCTACTGTTTTTGTAGCATCAAAATCTTGAGCTGAATGTGTGCAAGATACTCCTTTCGCTTTATTATTACAACAAGGTGATTGAGCAACCATCAAGCTCACAGTAAACGCCATTGCTATCAATAACACTATCTTTTTCATTTTTTACTCCTTTTATTTATTATTACACAGGCGTACAACCTGCTAACTTAATAATTTATCTTTCTTGCTTATTATGTATACATATTATCTATCTGCTGGCAACTTACAGCATCCAGGAAGTGTTTTATACACCTCTGCATTGGCTGGAGTTTCATTGGCCTGATAGCCCGCATTTGAAATGGCAGATTCTAAATTTACAACCTTTACAACTGTAGGGTCAAAAATTACGGTTGCCACTTTTGCACCTAAGTCAACATTAACCTTTTTCACACCATCAACACTTTTTAATGTGTGAGAAATAGTATTTGCACACATTCCGCATTGAGCCGTGGGTACATTTATTTCTGCTTTAGCAACCTCACCTTTACAGCCAACTATTACCAATAAACTCATTATTAAAAATAACTTTTTCATAACTTTACCTTTCTTGTTCATAATTTACCAATATAACCATGGTATTGAGTAATCTAAAATTCGTCTAAAACTTACAGACATTTGCCACACATCTGTCTCTTCTTGTGATACTAAATCCCCACCTGATACACCCCCATTTATAAAAAAGGGCTTTTGGAGGTTCAATGCTACCACGCCAACTTTTGCATTTAACAATAAACCCACACCTGGTGTTACCAAGAGACTCTCCGAATTTGGCGCTGATTCATCATTCCAAAAACCTTCATATGTACGCCTAAACATCAAACTGGCACCCATTGATCCGTTTATGAAATTGATCTTTTTAGTAAATGCAGTGAATGATAAATCAATCATCCGCGATGCCTTAAAGCCATCTGTACTTTCACCCAATGGTTCTTCAATAGAAAATGTACCACCCACGAAAACAGGGTTTGTCATTCTCTTAATGAAGTACTGAGTCTCAAAGATACCTTTATACACACCTTCACTCATACTGAAATGACGATGAGGTTCAGGTTCATCTCCATTAAGAAAAAATGGGTCACTGGTCAACGTATTCTTTGATGGGATTACTAAACCCCCTCCAAAAAATAATCGCTTACCAGATTCTGAACCCGCATTTAGTGCAAGATATCTGAACATCAACCGACTATCACCTAAGAGACCACCAATAGCATTCTCAAAATTACTATCGGAACTCTCATCACGATGATGAATCGTTTCTCTGTCATTTTCCCAAGTCATGTGGCGTTTACCAATAACTTGGCTATAGGTAAAATTCCAATAATCTGATAAACCAATGGTAATGCTTGGATTCACAACATAGGCCGTAAGTGTACCTAAATGATCCCCAACATTATCTTCTGACGGAATTTCTGGATGTGCCCAATCAATAAATTGATAATTGATATCTGCACCAACCATGATTTGGCCAGCAAAAAGGCCAACCCCTTTATCCGAATTGCCGACCGGCAATGACGGGTTGCTTCACAATGCTCATTGGCCCCAAAGGGACGCAATAACAAATGGAAGCCATAATAGCTTTTTCATACTTTCTCCTAAATTTTATTAAAATGTAATTTTACTAAAAAGGAGAAGTTTTTAAGTCAATAGTGGAATATTATTTTTTGTAGGTGGATTCGCCCAATGAAAATAAGTTGCCGAAAAGCGGAAGGGAATTATTTGGTTGATGGGTGTCATAACATCTTGCGTTGCAAGATTCCAATATTGAAATGAAATGGCACTATCTACAACAGGTACCAATACATCATTATATTTAGTGGTTGTTTTGCATTTCATTTTTGCACAACAACACTCTACCTGTTGTGTGGTTTCTTTCTTACAACAAGAGGCTACTTTTTTAGATATTTTACAGGCTTTCATATCACATGAAATTGCTGCTTGAGTACCTAAATTAAGTATTAAAGAAAATGTTAATATAAATCTAAATAATTTCATAATTTTTTATTCGCCATACAAACTAACCCATAAAGATGAATAAAGTTTCATTACGATTGCCGTAATTTAAGAATAATTCTTAAATTATTCAAATTTTCTGAATAAACTTCTTAAACCTATTGAATTGGGGAAAACAATTACATGAAAAACATTATTCAAATTATAGTTATTGCCAGTATGATTTTTGCTGATTCTGAAATTAAAACTCCAAATGATTCTCTTCAATTTAATATTTCCCACCAAATTACCCATCTTAGTGGGCATCTAATTTTACCCATAGCTTTAGCATATGTTGGCTATACTGCCACGTGGCAAAAAACATCAACGATTTTACTCAGCACAAATATTGTAGATATTGACCATCTAATAGCAGACCCTATTTATGATCCCGATAGATGTAGCCTTGGATATCACCCACTTCATTCCATCCCCGCTATTGGCGTCTACTCTGGCATGCTATTTAACGAAAATACACAACAAATTGGAGTTGGACTCCTTACCCATATGGCCGTTGATTATATCGATTGCATTAATACCAAAGATCGATTGGGCACATTAAAATTTCCAAAATATTATTCAAATCCAGTAAATTATTATAGTCTGGGACATCTACTATTTTGGGCAGGATTAGCTCAGATTCCCGCAATGAATTCAAATACAATGATAACATTTTCTTTGGGGTGGGAGGTTTTTGAACTCTACTTACCATACAAGTTTGCCAAAGAAAGTTATCTGAACAAAACCTGTGATTTATTTTTTAATGCCTTGGGATATTATTGGGGTAGAAAATTGATTGAATAACTTATCACTCACCTTAAATATTGTAGCGGATTAAAAAAGAGCCGCATTTCTACGGCTCTAATTATCGGCGTCACACATACGTCACAGTAACCTGTAAGTACCTTATTTTATTGACTTTTCCTCGGGCTCATAACCCGAAGGTCATAGGTTCAAATCCTATTCCCGCTAC
>JABHHG010000146.1 GCA_018671635.1 Fidelibacterota bacterium
AAACCAGAGGTGATAATTCAGAATCTATAGATGGAAGTAATACTGTATACTCTCCTGGGAATAGACTCTCTAACTCTATTGTGATTTCAGGCGTAATTTGTGCATAGTTTGAGATTTGAGAAACATTTTCCAAGACAATGCTTAACGGTTGGCTTCTGCCTTTTAATCTATTAAGCGTTTGAATTGCATCAGAGCTTGTTGCATCTACGCCGAATCCATAAAGTGTATCAGTTGGATAAACGATTATATCTCCATCATTTAGAGAATTCACGGCCATTTGTATATATTTTTCTGTCGCTGGATATATCATATGATTAAATATTAATTTTTATAAGTTGATTTATTCCATTTTCGATGGAACCAAAAATATTGCTCTGGATATTTTCGCACTGTTTTTTCTAACATCTTAGAATACTGAGTATTAATTGCGATAATAGCATCCTCTTTTTCGTTTGGAATTGATGATAAATTCATCTCTCTCAGTCGAAGAGTATACTTTAAATGTCTTGATAATATACAAAAACCTACAATGATGGGCATACCCGTTTTTAAGTGAAATAATGCTGCACCTTTAGGGATTGAAGCTGGAATATCAAAGAAAGGTATATTGATCCCCCGTTTTCCTGCATTCTGATCGCTAGCAAGTCCAAGAAACTTATGTTCTTCAAGAACTCTCAGCATTTGTTTTCTACTGCCAGTTCGAGGAATTAATGAGACATTTGGATAATTACGGATTCCATTAAAAAACTTTTGACTACCTTCACTTTTTTGAGTTTGGGTGACCACAACAAAGGGATATCCGTTCAAGCCCAATGTGGGTAAAAATGCCTCCCAATTTCCTAAATGCCCAGTCATGATAATTCCACCATCACATTTATCTAAAACTTTTTTTGTTTCTTCATCGATTGTTACAAAATCAGAAATATTTTCAGCATCCAGATTAGGCATTCTCAAAAAATCAATAAGAACCATGCCGTAATGTTTACATGTATTTTTTAACAGTTGCTTTACTTCTGGAGGGGAATATTCAGGGAATGCAATTTTTATATTTTGGATGGCCACGTTTTGCCTCAATGGTACAAAGTAATATATGAAAGTACCCAAGAGCCTACCTATGAACAATGCCATGGGGCGGGGTAGAATTCTGAATTTTAAACTGATAATTTTGAGTAGTATGTTCAATGTTTAGAAATTGATTTAAATCAAGTGGTGAAATTTATTAATAATTTGCCTAAGTATGAATGAATAGAATTTATAAAAAATATCCATAAGTTTTTGAACAATTGGATGACTACATGTAAATTTCAATCCTATGTTCAATCAATTTTTTATACTACTTCTACTCTTGATGCCATTGAGACTTAATGCTCAATCAGTTGTACATGTTCCTATACATGGAACAATTGATATGGGCCTACCCAATTATATTCAACGAGCGGTAACCATTGCCGAAGCTAATTCAGCAGAATTTATTATATTTGATATTGATACTTTCGGAGGCCGAGTTGATGCAGCTACCCAGATCAAAGATGCAATCTTAGGCACAGACATCTCCACAATCGCATTCATCAATCGACGAGCTATTTCTGCAGGAGCATTAATTTCACTTTCTTGTGATACAATTTTTATGACTCCCGGTGCAACTATTGGTGCCGCAACTGCAGTGGATGCAGAGGGTGAGAAGGCATCTGAAAAAGTAATCTCTTATATGCGTGAAGAAATGGCAGCCAGTGCAGAAGCCAATGGAAGATCACGTGAAATTGCAGAAGCAATGGTGGATGAGGAAATTGAGATTGATTTCATTTTATCTGTGGGAAATGATACACTAAATAGTGGTGATATTGAAGGTTTCAATAAAGGCAAACTCATCACCCTTTCAACGGACTTAGCTTTAAAATTGGGGATTGCCGATGAACGAGTGGAATCATTTTTGCTTCTCTTAGATAAACTTAGTATTAATGAGAAAGATGTAATTGAGGTGAAGGAGTCATGGTCTGAACTATTGGTAAGGTTTCTTACCAATCCCACATTTGCGCCAATCCTCATGAGTTTGGGAATGATTGGATTATTTTTTGAAATCAAATCGCCCGGATTTGGTGTCCCAGGTGGGATAGGGTTATTATGCTTAGCCCTATTTTTTGGGTCCCATCTTTTAGTTGGATTGGCAGATGCCACCGAAATGCTCATTTTAGTTGGCGGACTATTGATGGTTTTGTTAGAAATTTTAGTGATTCCAGGTTTTGGGGTTGCCGGAATAGTGGGCTTTCTCATGATAATGTACAGTCTATTTACAATGTTAATTGGTGAACATCCACTTCCAGAAGACTTTAATATTGCCATGCGAAGTATGAGTTATTCATTTATTTTAATGATAGGCTTAGGGGCATTAATTTTTCGGGCACTCACACGCTCTGAATATTACAAAAAGCTTATTCCGGTTTCAGGACAAAGCAGTGCTGAAGGGTATTCAATTTCTAAAGGATATGAAAATTTAGTAGGGGAAATGGGTACCACAACAACCATATTGCGACCGACCGGCCGAGTTAAAATTTATGGTGAAAATTATCAAGCCATGAGTTCAGGAGAATTTATTGAATCTGGTGAATCGGTGATAGTATCAGGAACTGATGAAAACCAGTTAATTGTTAAAAAGAATAATAACTAAGGAGTCAACATGGAATTATTTACAATGTTTCCCGTTTTTATAATAGGAATCGTCTTATTTTTATATTTTGTACCATTAGGTTTATGGATTCAATCGGGTGTGTCTATCGGTTGGGGCAAAATTGGAATGCTCAAATTGGTAATAATGCGTATCCGAAAGATATCACCTAAGCTTATTACCGATGGAATTATTAATCTCCACCGTGCAGGTCTTGATTTTGTAACCTCCGAAGATTTAGAAACTCACTATTTAGCTGGGGGTGATATTACTAATGTGGTAGATGCATTGATTGCTGCAGATAAGGCTGCTATTGAATTAGATTATAAAACGGCTACAGCTATTGACCTTGCCGGGAGAAATGTTAAAGAAGCAGTGCAGACCAGTGTATATCCCAAAGTTATTGACTGCCCTGCAGAAGGTAAGGTTTCTGCAGTTGCAAAAGATGGTATTGAGTTAAAGGCAAAAGCACGAGTTACGGTGAGAACAAATATTGAACAATTAGTAGGTGGCGCAACGGATGAAACAATCATCGCTCGTGTTGGACAAGGAATAGTCAGTGCCATTGGCTCTTCAACTAATTATAAAATTGTACTTGAAAATCCCGATGCAATTTCAAGAGCCGTTTTGGATAAAGGTTTAGATTCGGGTACGGCGTATTCAATTTTATCAATTGATATTGCGGATGTGGATGTGGGTAAAAATGTGGGTGCACATTTAGATGCAGATCAGGCAGAAGCTGATAAGAAAGTAGCGCAGGCAAAAGCTGAAAGTCGTCGTGCAATGGCGGTAGCAGCTGAGCAGGAAATGAAGGCCAAGGTTCAAGATATGCGTGCAAAGGTGATTGAAGCCGAGGCACAAGTTCCCATCGCCATGGCTCAAGCTTTTAAAGAAGGCAACTTGGGTATAATGGATTATTATAAGATGAAAAATATCCAATCAGATACGGATATGCGCACTTCAATTTCAAAAGGGGATGATGAAAATTCTGGGACTGATCCACAAGATTAAAATATGATCTTTCTTGCTGAAATAGAACCCGGTTTCATTTTCATGATCATAATATGGTTATTCTCGTCATTCTTTTCAAAAAAGAAGAAGGGAGTGAAAAATTCACCCAATAAAGAAAAAAAGGCTTCATCTTTTGAATCTATAATGAAGAAGTTGGGTGAACTCCCAAATATGGATATGAGCCAAGCTCAAGATTTGTTTTCTGAATCAGAGGAAGAATATGTAGAGGATGAGTTTGTTGAGTCGGAGTTCACTTTTGAAGATATTGAGTCAGAAGAAGTAGATTGTATTCAAGAACAAGTGAATGCGGAATCTATAGTCAAAAAAAAGAAGCAATCTCGAGAGGTAAAACTATTTGGAACGCCGCTTCAAAATGCAATGGTACTAAAAGAGATTTTAGATAAACCGCGTGCATTGAGACCATTTAGTTTCTCAGGTTCAAATGACACATAAGTTTATTCCGCCACATCTTAGAAAGTTTATCGTAGAACAACATTATGGAAATTATACTGCAATTGATCATGCAGTATGGCGATTCATCATGCGAATTTCTAAAGCATTTTTTGAAAAATATGCTCATGTTTCATATTTAGATGGCTTGAAAAAGACCGGAATTACCATTGACAGAATTCCCCATGTAAATGATATGGATTATAAATTGTCTAAATTCGGATGGGGTGCCGTTTGTGTTCGAGGCTTTATTCCGCCGGCAGCATTCATGGAATTACAATCTCGTGGAATATTAGCAATTGCTGCCGATATGCGAACACTAAATCATTTAACATATACCCCCGCACCAGATATAGTACATGAAGCAGCAGGTCATGCTCCTATTTTAGCTGATCCCGATTATGCAGCCTATTTACATCATTATGGTGAAGTATCTTCAAAAGCCATTTCATCTAGAGATGACTATAATTTGTATTTAGCCATTCGTGAATTATCTGATGTGAAGGAGGATGCCTATTCATCAGAGGATCAAATCCAAAAAGCTGAATCAGATTTAGAAACTGCCATTGAGAATTTTGATTATGTGAGTGAAGCTGCATATTTAGCACGAATGAATTGGTGGACGGTTGAATATGGGTTGGTAGGTAAGATTGATGACCCCAAAATTTATGGTGCAGGATTACTTTCATCTGTAGGGGAAAGCCAAAATTGTCTTACTGACAAAGTACAAAAAATACGTTTTTCCCTAGATTGCATAAATACTAGTTATGATATTACAGAGCCTCAACCTCAATTATTTGTAACCCCTGATTTTGGAAAACTCTCTGAAGTTTTAGAGGAAATGGCAGAAACCATGGCTTTCCGGTTAGGGGGTGCTGAAGGATTAGAGAAGGCCAAAGAAGCCGGCACTGTTTGTACAGCAGAGTATAATTCAAAAGTCCAAATATCTGGAATTTTAAAGAATATTATTATTGATAACGATGGGAATCCTGCCTATTTGCAGTATGATGGCCCTACTCAATTATCACGTTATGGAAATGAATTTGATGACCATGGTGGAGATTATCATTCACAAGGTTTTGGTTCACCCGTTGGGAATGTAAAAGGCTTTTACAAACCTTTATGTGATTTTAATGATGATGATATTGAAAAAATAAATTTGAGAGTGGACGAAAGATTAGAAATCCATTTTGATTCAGGTGTGTTGGTAAATGGTAAATTAACAAATATCCTTCAAGATAATGGTCGAATTCTCATACTAAGTTTTGAAAATTGTACAGTTTCATTGGGGGAAGAGTTTTTCTTTTTACCTGAGTGGGGAATGTATGACATGACTTGTGGAGGTTCAATTACATCCGTATATGGTGGCCCTGCTGACTATGATAATTATCAACAATTTCTCCCAGATGATAAACCGAAGAATATAAAAATGTCTTCAAAATTAGAATTATCAAATTCAGACATAAAATTAAATGATTTATATCTCAAAGTTAGAGAAATTCGAGAAGGTTCAGTTCCTCCTGATATAGATGAATTAGCCACAGTTTATTCAATAGTTACATCAGAATATCCCGAAGATTGGTTACTTTCAATGCAATTATTAGAGTTGGGTGATGGAAGTGATTGGGCAGATAATGCACGCAATAAACTTGAAATTATGGCAGATGAAAAGTCTGATTTAGGCACGGTCATAAAAAGAGGTTTAGCCCTTCTATAAAAGATATACCCGACATTTTTAGTCGCAATTAGTTCTTGTACTCATAAATATCCTATTTGTAAATTTCCTCATCTGTAAAGTAGTAAAAATATCATGTTAAAATTAACACGAAAATTAGAATATTCTCTCAT
>JABHHG010000088.1 GCA_018671635.1 Fidelibacterota bacterium
TCCAAATCCGTTTAATCCATCAACTATGATTAATTTTCAATTGGGACAGTTAAGTAGTGTTTCGTTGAAGGTTTATGACCTAAGGGGTCATTTGATTGAGACTATTCTTAATGATGAAATTCGAAGTGCAGGTTTATATGAATACACTTTTAATGGTTCTAAATTAGCTTCTGGGATTTACTTTTATGAACTTAGGGTTGATGAAAGTCGTGTAAACAAAAAAATGCTTTTGATTAAGTAAGGGTGAAAATGAGAAATTTATTATATTTATTTTTTATTGGTATAAGTATTGTAAGCGCTGAGGTTAAAACCCTATCTATGCGTCCATTTATTGAAAATCCTGAAGATTATAGTTATTCTCGGGGTAGATATTTAATTATCCTTGGAAATAATGCTTTTTCAACAATGATTTCTAATGAACAAGCTTATGGTGACTTCGTTAATTTAAAGAAAAGTCAAGGCTATGACGTGGATGTCGAAACATATTCATCTATTGCTCCATCAAACAGTGCTACAGAATTAAAGGATTGGTTAGAAGACTATTCTGATACATACCCATTATTAGAGTATGTGTTGTTGGTTGGTGATGTTTCAAATAACGCTGCTATTCCTACCTTTCAAATTCCATCTTATAATGAACCAGAGCAGGATGCCACTGATTATCCATATACTTTTTTCTCTGAGGGGGATATGTATAATCCTCGATTTTTTATCGGTAGATGGTCAGTAGATGCAGTTTCAGAACTTCTAAACTTAAAAGGTCGTACTATTAAATATCAATCCATACAGCCAACTGATGATTTAGAATATTTAAATAAAGCGTTGTTGGTAGCAGGAAGCTATAAAACTGATGCGGGTGCTGTTCCTGTGCCAGATACTACGTGGCCATTGACACCCTATTGGACATCATTATGGATACAAGATGAATTAAAGTCAGGCACATTCATGGAAGTTGATACTGCGCTCTTCCACATAAACAATCAGAATACAACTACTACTGATGTTATAAATCCTTGGAATGAGGGTATTGGTATTGTTAACTATAGAGGCTGGGGGAATGCAACCGGTTGGACAAAACCAGAATTTAAATTGGATGATATTAATGATATTACCAATTACGAAAATCTTCCTGTGGTTTGGAGCTTTGTATGTAATACAGGGGATTTTGGTAATGATACCAATGATAAATGTTTAGGTGAAAAATTAACTATTTCAGGAAATGCCGAAAATCCCAAAGGTGCGGTTGCAGTAATTGGCCCATCTGATTTAGATACCGATACTCGATTTAATAATGTGCTTTGTGGACAGATGTGGGATGAAATGATTGAAGGTAGAATATATGAATTGGCCCCAATATTACATGCGGGAAAACAGGCTGTAGCAAAAGAATTTGAAGATTTAGAAGTATCTTCTGTAAATGGTGGAACCATGAGTATCCCTAAATTTTATCATCATGTGTATTCTGTGCTTGGTGACCCAAGCTTATCCGTTTGGTTCGGTGAGCCAAGTGAGATGAGTCATTCCTTAACTAATACAACATTAATGCAATCTCATATTAGCTTAACAGTAACTAATCAGGAAGGTATTGCAATTCAAGATGTGGTTGGAGCATTATTAAACTCTAACGGTGATTTAATTGCAAAGGGAACTAGTAATCAAAGTGGATTGTTAAATATTGATTTTTCTGATATTGAAGACGGTACAGAATTAGAGCTTTTTTTAAATGCACCACAGTTTTTCCAAAAGAAAATTGAGTTAATATTTCAGAGTGATGATGGTAGTGATTTAGCAGATGCAGTTTATAATTATAACGTTATTGAGCCTATTTATACGAACTATTCAGCTATTTCAAGCATTGATGATTCAGATGATGCGCCAGTATATGATTGGATTGAAATTGAACCTCAAGGAATTGACTTAGAATTGCAGGATGATACTCATACCCGTATTCCCATAGGATTTAATTTCACCTATTTTGACCAGGTATACGATAGTATTACTGTTTGTTCTAATGGTTGGGTGTCACTAGAACCATGTACCATTAACCATTTTTGGAATTTTTCTATTCCGTTCCCTATGGGTCCAAATGCACTTATTGCTCCTTTTATGGATGATTTAGATGATAATGTTGGTACTGAGCCATTTAAGGTTTATTCATATTTAGATATAGAGAATGATCAGCTCATTATTCAGTGGGATAATGTAGCAAATGGTGAAGATGATGAGTTTTGCGGTACTGAGCAGGATTGTACTCGAGAGACATTCCAGTTAATTTTAAAAGATGGTGGTAGTCAAAATGGAGATATTTTATTTCAATATAAAGAAATACATGATATTGATGAGAATGGAAATTATTCTACTATTGGCATAGAATCACCGGATCAGAATTTTGGTTATCAATATCAATTTAGAAATATTAGTTATGGTTCTCAGTTAGTACAAAATGAAATGGCAATACTTTTCACTACCAATAGCGATGATACATTTTTGAGTGTGGATGAAAGTATTTTGCCATCACAATTAAGATTATTCCAAAATTTTCCAAACCCATTTAACCCAACAACAAATATTTCCTTTATTATAGATAAACTAGATGTAGTAAATATGTCGATTTTTGATTTAAATGGTAAGGAAGTTTATAAAATAATAGATAATCAGTTCTATTCAGCAGGACAACATACCATTAACATTGATGGGACTGAATTATCTTCGGGGTTATATTTTTACCAAATAAAATCAGGTAAAGATATTCAGAGTAAAAAAATGTTACTTCTAAAATAGTTCTATTACATTTTCAGGTGGTCTTCCAATAATAGCTTTATCACCTTTTATAACGATAGGGCGTTCAATCAATTTAGGATTTTCACTCATGATTTCAAATAACTCAGATTCAGAAGCATTATAGTTATTGAGTCCTAATTCAGTATAGATTAATTCCTTTTTTCGGATAAAGTCCATTGGTGAGATAGACAGTTTTCTAGATATAACTTCAAGTTCTTTAGGACTTGGTGGGTCTGTAAGATATTGAACAATTTTTATATTCAGATTATTCTCATTCATTATACTTAACGTTTGTCTACTTTTGCTACAGCGGGGATTATGGTAGATAATATAATGGTCCATTTTTCTCTCCTATTTGAATAAGAAAATTAAAAAATGAAATGAGAAGATTCCAAGAACTAGATTGATAACCTTGACTCTGATAATCTAATAATTTTAGGAAATTTGCAGAATAACATAAAAATTTATTGGATAATCATATTAATAATTAATAAAATATTCATGTTCATAAAGGTGTAAATATGATAAACTTAGACCATATAGATAAACAAATCATCTCAATCTTGCAACAAAAAGGACGTGATTCAGCGAGTCATATTGCAACTGAAATTGGGATGTCTGTTCCTGCAGTAACAGATAGAATTCGAAAGCTTCAAGATGCACATGTGATTACGGGTTTTCAAGCCATAGTAGATCCACGAATGGTTGGTCTAGATGTTTCGGCTTTGATAACTATCATATCTGAATCTTCAGAGCATTATACTGAGGTTGTTGAGTCTGCTAAGAATACATTAGAAGTCGTTCAATGTTTTACCACTACTGGAAATGGTTCTCATGTATTAATTATTCAAACTGAAAATACCCGGAGCCTAGAAAGGTTATTGCGTCAGATTCAAGCATGGCCAGGAGTGATGCGGACAGAAACCCAAATTATTTTATCAAATTATAAATAAAGTAAATCCAAAACAGTACGAGAGGGGTATAATATGTCAAAAGTAAGAGCCGAATATATTTGGATTGATGGCCATATGCCAACAGCCAAATTAAGGAGTAAAACAAAAATAGTCGATGGCCCAATTAAGGAAGTTTCAGAGTTGCCTGAGTGGGGTTTTGATGGTTCAAGTACTGAACAGGCAGAAGGTCATTTTAGTGATTGTTTACTGCGTCCTGTTCGTTTGGTGTTAGACCCAATTCGTGGTGGTGATAATATATTGGTAATGTGTGAAGTCTTTAATGCTGATGGAACAGTTCATCCCAGTAATGCAAGGGCAGCATTAAGAGAATTATCAGAGAAATATTCTGACCAAGAAGCATGGTTTGGCATTGAACAAGAATATTATCTTACACATTTCGATCCTAGTCGTAATATAGCCCCATATGGAATGTATACCATAGATCA
>JABHHG010000231.1 GCA_018671635.1 Fidelibacterota bacterium
AAATATAATTTCTGTAATTAATGGAGATGCACAAAATTATGGATTTAGTATTAGTGCAAATGAGGACTCTGGGATAATTTTAGGATTTTCATTTTCTGGGGCTATTATTCCTGCAGGGATAGGTAAATTATTTTCTTTAGAATTAGATGGTACCCCAACAGAAATTACAAATATTATCATCTCTGATGGCTCTGCAAATAGTGTCAACTTCACTTTCGACGCCACTTATTTTTCAACTAGCTTAGAAATGACCGGAATTTCTAAACTGACCATTTTTTCATCATCAATTACTACTTTACAAGTGGGTGATGAAATTGGTATTTTTGATTCAAATGGAATTCTAAACTATAATGATTGCTCAAACCAAATAGGTGAACTATTAGTTGGCTCAAGTACATGGCAGGGTGAACAATTAAATATAGTGAGTATAGGCTCTGTTGATTATTGTGATATTGGAGAAGTTCAACTTTCGGGATTTCAATTAAGCAATCCTATTATTATTAAAATATGGGATGTTAGTGAACAAACGCTAAAAATTGCTGCTCCTGAATATTCATCCGGAAGTGGGTTATTTTCAGATGTACTTACAGTTATTTCTGAACTTAGTTTTTAATGTCAATCCATATTCAGAACATTTCAAAAAGTTTCACCTCTTTTAAGCGTGAAGCTGGGCTCAAAGGGGCCTTTCAATCCTTTATAAATCGTAAATATGAAACATTTCATGCACTTCAAAACATCAATTTAGATGTTGATTCGGGTGAAATTGTAGGTATTTTGGGTGAAAATGGAGCTGGAAAAACTACCCTAATTAAGCTAATGGTTGGTTTATTGTATCCAACTGATGGTAGTATCCATATTGATGGTTATACTCCATGGAAACGAAAAAATGAGTTTCTAAAACAGATTTCGGTAGTAATGGGCCAAAAAAATCAACTTTGGTGGGATATACCTGCCTCCGAATCTTTCCTTTTAAATCAAAAAATATATGAGATTCCACAAGCTGAGTATAAAAAAACATTAGAAGAATTAGTTCAACTTCTTAATGTTGAAGATAAATTAAATGTTCAAGTTCGGCGATTATCTTTAGGTGAACGAATGAAAATGGAAATTATTGCGGCCCTTTTACATAAGCCCAAATTTATTTTATTAGATGAACCCACCATTGGTTTAGATGTTATATCACAATCCAAAATAAGGGAATTTATAAAATTCTATAATGAGGAGCATAATTCGACCTTTCTATTAACTAGTCATTATATGAATGATATTCAAGCATTGTGTGATCGCGTATTTGTGATTCATAAAGGGCATGGTCTTTATGATGGGAATTTTAATGCACTTGTAAATAAAATTAAACCACAGAAGAAGTTAATTTTTGAATTTCCTCATGCGCCTGCAGAAGATATGATTGTAAGCCTTCAGCAAGAATTTGAATTTAATTTGATTAGAAATGTGGTGACTGCTGAACTCCCCGACAAACAACTGACAAAGCTTTTGGGTAGTTTGTTTAAGTTGGACGATCCCGTAACATTTTCTGTTGAAGAACTCCCTGTTGAAGATACCATGAGAACATTTTTTAGCAATCCTGAAAAGTTTCTGTAATGTTTAAATTTTTGAAAAAATATTCTGCTGTAATCAAGATGACATGGATACAGACGCTTGAATATAGGGCCAATTTATATGTTGGCCTTTTTTCTATTCTTTCAGGTATTTTCATTGAGTATCTAATTTGGAAACAAATTTTTGTGGCACGTGGTACTGAATTAATTCGGGGATTTACTTTAAATGAATTAGTTGCATTTATTTTTTTATCCATGATTGTTGGGCAATTAAAATCTTCATGGGTTACATCGATAGAAATGATAGACGCAATTAGAAGTGGCGGATTAAACAAATATTTAATTCGACCCATTTCATTTTACACTTATCATTTAATGATGTTCATTGGCCAGAACTCGCTCTTCTATATGGCATATTTCACATTGATTGCAGCCTTTCCATTTATTTTTCCAGGATTGGCATTTACCACAAATTTTCAAGTTTTTGGATTTTTGGCCGCACTCTTTTTGGCAGTCTATTTATCGTATAATATGTATTATATAATGGTTTGTATTTCTTTTTGGTTTCATGAGGTTCGTGCACTGGTAATTGCATATAATATTGCAAATATTATTTTATCGGGACAAATCATTCCGCTTCGGTTCTTTCCAGAAATGTACTTAAAAATAATTACGTTTACACCATTACCATTTTTGGTTGACTTCCCTGTAAGTATTGCCACAGGACAATTACCTACAGATATGTGGGCCTCAAAATTTTTCTTGGGATTTTGTTGGTGCCTAATTACGTGGGGCATTGGTAAAACCCTTTACTACTTCGGTATAAAGCAGTATGGAGGTTATGGTGCGTAGATATTTAAATCTATGGGGGTCATTCTTTGCCAATAGCTTAACTCGCGATATGGAATACAAAGCCAATTTGATTGGTGGAATCATTGTTGATATTATATTTTATAGTGTTCAGTATTTTTTCTTTTCGATAATATATTCTTATGTTGATACATTGGGTTCATTTACACGAGAAGATGTAATGGTATTCTTAATTATCACTTTTATATCTGACACGGTTTATATGTTCTTGTTTTCTGGAAATCTATTTCCATTAAATAGATTGGTGGTACAAGGCGATTTAGATTTTATGCTTCTAAAGCCAATCAATTCACAATTTTTGGTTTCATTTAGATATGTAAAATCATATGCTATATTTTCATTAGTAATTTTAGTGTTAATGCTTCTACGTCAAAGTAGCCTTCATTCGGCGGATATTGGTTTAATGAATTATTTATATTTTTCTATTTCCTTCTTTTGTGGACTTGTTATTTGGTATTCTCTTGACTTTTTGATTGCATGCCTAACTTTTTGGTTTAAAAATTTTACAGTTGGAGGTTGGTTAAGTCATGAACTTTTAAAATTTTCTTCTCGACCAGATTCTATTTATACAGGAATAACACGAAAAATATTGTTTAGTTTAGTTCCCATGGCATTAGTGTCGTCAGTGCCTGCACGCATGCTACTCTATGGATTGAACGTTAAACTATTGATGTTTCAGATTACAATCTCTCTAAGTTTTGTTATAATGACATTTTGGGTATGGAAACGAGGGCTTCTCCGTTATGAAAGCGCTTCAAGTTAAATTTATTTTTTTGTTGTTGCTCACTAATATTCCTTTTTATTATTCATAACTTCTTTTCGTTGTTACATTCAATTTATTGATAATTAAATATTAAATATTAAATATGAAGAGATTTTTTAAGGAACAATGAGTGATTAATTTTTTTAAAAATTATACAAGAGTATTTTTAGTAGGTGTATTAACATTCACCACATTTTCGTATTCTCAAGAAGCTACGATAGATTTGACTATTTTACCCTCGGGTCAGTACACGCTTTCTGATTGGAATAATTCAAATCTTAATTTGTGGTATGCCACTATCATTAATTATGATAGTAAACCCAAACTGCTAAATGTGGAAATGAAGTTTTATATAACAGATAGTGGTGAACCGGATATTTGGGGAATAACAGATACATATGAGTTACAGCCTGGAGGCAGCCTGCAATTGAGTAATAATAATTTTTCATATGATGAAATGTTATCAGGAATCTGTGGTGGAGTTTGCTACTCTCAGTTGGACGAATTTATAAATACAATAGAGACCACCGGCTCTCTCCCTCCTGGCGATTATACAATACAATTAACCCTTTGGGAAAATTTAGAATTATATGCTGAATATCTTGGGAACGAGAATTTTATTGATGCCAAATTTAGCAAATCTCTAAGTTTATACAGTCAGAATTTATTAGACGAGGATTCTTCAACTATTCATAACGAAAATGTATCTTTAATTAATTTAGTAGATCCTCCACCAAATACGGCTATTCATGACCCAAACCCTTGGTTTAGATGGGATTCACCAGGTTTTTCTAATGGAATTGAGATTAATTATCGTGTGCGTGTATACCTTTTTCACCCAGAATACCACAGTACATATACGGATGCAATTGAAGATGATAATTTTCTTTACTTTGATTCTGGGTGGGATGAAAATATTGTTACTGAAACGGGTAATATTCAACAGATTTCTGTACAATACCCTTCAAGCTCAAGAGAGTTAGTATGTGGATTTCAATATATTTGGTTAGTTCATGCACGCGACGTTCCAATCTCTTCAGATACTGGAGTATGGGGGTGGCCTGAACCCATTCGGTCTACATTAAATATGTTTAGTTATGGTGAGAAGATTAAGCCAAGTATGGTTGTCTCCCCTTCAATGAGTGCTGAGGTGAGTACAGTTAGGCCATCTTTTTATGTAGAGCCCATATCTTGTGCCAACTCTTATGAAATTTGGCTATCTGATTCAGAAGATTCTGAAGTAGAGAATCCTATTTGGGCAAGTGGAACTTTAGAATCGAATATTACGGTTTATCCTTTTGATGCAACAGGGCTCTCTCCCAATACCGATTATAAATGGAAAATTAGAATAAATCCTGATGGTGAGCCTAGCCCATGGAGTGAAGTGTTTGATTTTTTTATAGCTAATTATACCCTAGATAATCCTGCTTCAGAACAGATAATATATATGGTTACACCCACCTTTTACTATAGTGGTCCAGCTGATATTGCAGGGTTTGAACTTCGCATTAGTAATAGTGAGGATCCACTTGTAGCGTTAGGAAATATATTTAATGAGAATATTGCCTTAATGCCTTATGCATTACCCAATAATATACCAATCGGTTTATTGCCAGGACAAATTTATTTTTGGAAACTAATCTTTTTAGATGGGAATGATAATATTATTGGCGAAATAGATGATTACTCTCTTGTAGAAAGTTTTTCTATAGCTGAAGTAGAAATAAATTCGCCTTCAGAGGGTGCGTCTAATTTAACCCTAACCCCATCCTTCATGTGGGATGGCCCAACTGGCGTTGCTCAATATGAAATATCAATATCAGGCGATGATGACCCCTCTATTGAGAGCCCATTTTTCACTTCAAATATATCAGGGACATTTTTTCAATACCCACAATTTTCAGACCATCCGTTGGAAACAGGAGCATTATATTATTGGAAAGTTGTTCCATTAGATATTAATGAAAATAGAGGTTCATCATCTGATTACTTTTCTTTTTCAACATCTACTGGAACAAATATTTCAACTGATGCAGCCACTTCATCTAAACCAGAATTTTCATTAACGGTAGGAACCGAGAGCGCTCCCAAAGACATTATAATAAATTTGCTAGCAGGTGTTTCAGGTGCAGAAGAATATCTTATTTATATTGCTCTCGATCAGGAAATGGATGCATATTTAACCGAGTTAAATTTAGTTGAAAATCAATCAGAGATAGTTTTAGACGGTACAGATTTAGAATGGGGACTAACTATTTATATACAAATTCATGCCATGATTGATGGTGAAATTTTTGGAGATGAGTCTTCAGTACAGCTTGTAAATTTACCCGAGAAACCTGGAAGTGACGAACAAATAGGGATTATGGTAACATTAGAAGATGGAAGTACACAACCCATTATTGAGATTTCTAATCCTATTACAAATGCACTTGACTACATTGTAGAAATTGCAACAGACTCCGAGATGAGTGAGGTATTTTATTTTGGGATTGTATTTGATGATATGCCTACCACATATCCCGAATCTGAGATACCTTTAATTTATGGTCAAAGTTATTATATTCAAGTATCTGCAACAGATGATGATGGGCTGCATGGTGTTCCATCTGCTGTAGTTACTGTTTTTATTCCAAATGTTATTCCTCCCCAACTTGGTGAGATATTTTCATGGGAAGCCTCTGTTCCGGCCTCAAATACATATCAAATTCAAATTAGTACAACAGATGATTTCTCATCTTTGGTGATAGATGAAGCTATTGAAGGTCTTTCTTATACTCTCCCTGATGATTTATTAGCTCATGGAACAATGCATTATTGGCGAGTTCAGGGGATTGATGCTGAAGGTGGACTTTTTGGGAGTGAGAGTACCATACAATATTTTGAAACTGAAGGTGAACAATTAGTCATTGAGGAAATTGAGGGTGGTCAAATAGTCTTGCTACAACTCCCCCCATCTGGAGAAGAAGTAAGTACAACTCAACCTTCATTTCAATGGGAGGCAATAGAATCAGCTGAAAAATACGAGATTAGAGTTAGTACTACAGAAGACTATTCCCAAATCATTTGGGAATCCTCAAATATTGCCCAAAGCAGTGTACAGTTTCCATCAACTGGTGGTGATCCATTAGTTACACAGACCCCCTATTATTGGACGGTTCGTGCAATTGCTGCAGATATTGCATTAGGTGCATTTAGCGAATCATTTATTTTTACGGTTTCTGAAGATAATACGCCCGTACTTACTGGGCCGATTAGTGGAACTTCAGAAACGAATCTTCCATTTTTTACGTGGAATAAAATTCCTCGTGCAACTTCGTATGGGCTTGTACTGGGAAGTAATGAAGATTGTACACAAATAATTTTAGAGAATCAAGCTCTTGCTGAGAAACAATTTCAGTATCCATCGGATTCACCTCCATTGGGATATGACATATCTTATTTTTGGAAAGTTATTGCCTATGATGAGAATGGATCACCTTTAGGTGATTATAGTGCAATCGCTACTTTTAAAACACCTAGCGGAGTTATTGAGATTGAATTTATATTTGAAGAAGGTGGTGACTAAATGAATATCAAATTAAAATTAATTGTCCTCGTTTATTTATTTGTAGCTACAATGCTATATGGAGAAGCACGAGTGGTAGCAGCGATTTCTTCTATGAAGGGGAATGTACAAATTCGAGCTGCAAGTAATCGTAAGTATGGTACCGCTTATAAAGGTCAAATGATTAAGACCGGAGATTGGTTGAAAACGGATAAAAATGTATTTGTAGCGATTGTTTTTTTAGATGGTTCTAATGTAAAAATCCAATCAAATACTGAAATTGAGATTAAGAGTTCACGAGTGACGGCAAAAGAATTGAAAACTCAAATGTATATTGCTGAAGGTCAAGCATGGAGTAAGGTATCTAAACAAAATAAGGGTGAGTTTAAAATTAAAACTCCCACGGCTGTTGCATCTGTAAAAGGTACGGAATTTGATGTAGAATTTGATGATTTAGCTCAGTCTACGTCTCTTGTTGTTTTAGAAGGTGAAGTCTCATTTGGTGATGGTATTAATGATATTCTTACTGGTGCAATGGAAGGTGCAACTGTGGTTAAAGATGAACCGCCTACAAAGTTCAAGGTAGCTAAAGAAGATTTACCTCAGTGGCAGAATGATACGGATCCGGCATGGGAGTTAAGTCTAACACCTAATAGAACGGGTAAGCAGCCGGTCAATCAGCCAATGAAAGTCTCAGTTCAAGTAATGAATACAAAGACTAAGGACTCCGATAATAGCTATAATAATGAGGTTCAAGTTTCAGTTGATAGCGATTTATTATTTGTCTCAAATAATGGCTCTGCTTGGTCTAATACTGCAAATATAACTATTATGGATGGTAAAGGTACTGTCCATGTTAAAGGTGGGGATGAAGGTAAATCGTCAATTATTATTACCGCAGAGGATTCTGAATCAAGTAAACTTCAATTTGAATTTTATATTTCTAAATCTCAAAAACGTTCAATGGGAGGAAAGTTATCAGAACTTGCCAATAAGAAGGGACTTTCTGGTATTGCTGATGTAATTTCTGGAAAATCCTTGCAATCCACTTCAGTTGTGGCAGGTTCAGCAAATATTGATGATGTTTTACAGAAAGTTGATACCGGTGAGTTAGAAATTTCAGATAAAGTAATAGAAACAAAATCAGACGGATCCGTAACTATTAAGTTAATTATTAGGCCGAGAAAGCAGGATAATAATTAATGAGGATTTATTTATTATATTTCATATTATTTTTCTCATTCATTATTGCAGATGACCAGCCCCCCGTATTTTTACCAATTGAATCAGCGGAAGATTTTTATAGTGGATCAAGTATATCATTAGAAGTCCAAGTAACGGATGAATCATTGATTAAAGATATTTTGCTATATTATCGATTTTCTAAGGATGATTCGTATACGAGTATTTCAATGAAAAAAGATATTTTTCATGTGGGTGAAATTCCAGAATCCGAAGTTAGGCCAGGTAGATTAGAATTTTATTATTTTGCAAGAGATGAATATGGGAATCAATCAACATGGCCTGAGGATGGTGAAAATGATCCTGAAAGCTATCCTGTTTTTGAGCCTCTATTATCAGGAGGATCACATGGCAATATTTCAATTGAATTATTAAATCCTATTGAAGATGAAGTATCAGAAGATGCATCAATTATTATTCTATCCCTATATGATCCAGAAGCGTCTTTAGATATAGATGATATACGATTATTTGTTAATGATAAAGATGTTTCAGAAAGCACTTTTAAATCAGCAGTTATGATTACTTATGTACCTAATAAATCTTTAGAATCGGGTAAACATGTCATTGAAGTTAAGTTCATTGATGATGGTGGAGTTTATTTTATCAAAAAATTTAAATTCACTTTAGCTGAGCTAGATCTATCATCAGCCGAAAGGATTGATTATCGTGAGAAGTTTAAATTCAAAGGGAATATCAGCTTTAATTCAGATTTTGATGAATTTTTTGGTAAAGATCGACCTGAAAATAGACCCTTTGATTCCCATAAACTAAATATATCGGCCAAGTTTACAATTGGAGATATAAAAGTTAAATCTTCAGTATTAATGAATACCCACTTAATAGATGAGACGGCCCGTTTAGCATTGGACAGAAGTCAGCCATCGAATCGATTTAAGTTTGGACTTTCATCTCGATTTTTAGATTTTAAGTACGGAGATTTTTCTACAGAATTTTCAGAATTTACGGTAAAAGGCACTCGGATTCGCGGAGTCTATTCACGTTTAAAAATAGGTCCTTGGAAAACAAGTATTATCTCTGGAAATACAAAGGAGAAAATTGAATTTGTAAATGAAATTGGCTACGATCCAGGATATGGAGTTTGGTCAGATAGAGAAGCAGAAGATTATGATGATTCAAATGGAAATGGGCAATGGGATGAAGGTGAACCCTTTATTGATTGTGCTATGGATAATGAAGGTGAATTGATTTGTGAGGGAGATGAAAATTGGGATAATTCTCTAGGTAATCGCCAGTGGGACGATGAGGAAATATTAAATGACTCAAACAGTAATGACCAATGGGACGACGAGGAAATATTATATGATAATTTTTTAAATCAATCAGATTGTGAGGCATCCGAACTTTCACTAACCTGGGATGAAGAACAATCAATTTGCTTTATGGATGAGAGTAATGACCAATGGGACGACGAGGAAATATTATATGATAATTTTTTAAATCAATCAGATTGTGAGGCGTCTGAACTGTCACTAAGTTGGGACCAAGAACAATCAATTTGCTTTATGGATCAAGGCAATGGTACATGGGATTCCGCTGAAACCTTTACTGATAATCCGTCTAGTGTCGATGGCGCACCTGTTTCAGGATTTGAATCAATATCTCATGTCAAGCACACCAAAGGTACATCTGCCCGTAAGATGGATGCCATTCGTACTGAGTTAGATTTCTCAAAGTTTAATTTTGGGATTAATGCCTTGAGATCATATGATGATTATGATTCACTAAATTATGATGAGCTTTATGATCAATATACCTTTTTAGGAAATGCAGTAATTGGGATGGATTTTACTTTGAGGTTGAATAATAAAAAGACTCAGTTCAAGGGAGAAACTGCTATTTCACTAATGAATGATCTTAGAGGTACATCTATTGAAGTATTAGGAGAAAAATTAGATATGGAGCCTGATGAAATAGATGCTAATAAAGAATTATTGATGACCATTGAAGACTTAGTTGGATTTTCTATCAATAGTGATTTGATTATAGGGAGTTCTGAAGGGCGAGGCATCTCAATACCCCTTCCAGACATGGATAGTCTAGATGTAAAAGATTATTTATTGAATTCTGTATTCAAGCAAGGTACATACAGGTTCCTTTTTAAAACCCCAATTGAATTCAAAGAAAACAGTTTTGATATTCAGGCAGAATATCGGCGCGTCCCCACTAATTTTATTTCTTTGGGTAATTCATCGATTCAGACTGATATTCAAGGATTTAAGGGCTCAGTAAAGGGTCGTCTTTTAAAAAATATTTTATCAGTTAGTCTTGGATATGACAATGAACACGATAACCTAATGGGAGAAACACCAGACGAAAAATTGAAAAGTTCAACTTCTACCTCAATTACAACATCTGGTGGACTTGGAGTTAACTATCTAGATTATCCATCCATAAATTATTCTCTTCGGGTAATGAACCGTGAAGGGCTATCAGTAATGGAAAATGGAAAATGGGATGAAAACGAAGATTTTATTGATGGAAATGGAATTTGGGATGAAGGTGAAGAATTTACAGATTTAGGAAACGGGGTTTATGATGAAGGTGAAGAATTTACAGATTCAGGAAATGGTGTTTATGATGAAGGTGAAGAATTTGCAGATTTAGGAAACGGTGTTTATGATGAGGGTGATGTTTTTACTGATTCACTAAACGGTGTTTATGATGTGGGTGAATCATTTACTGATATTAAACAAATAACTGTATCTAATAAGACAACCACACATACGATCAGTCCCTCATATAAATTTGATACTGAGAATGGTATAAATGTTAGCATAGGTGGAAATATAATGATAATGGATTATAATGATAATTTATACGACTCATCGGACACAACTGCAACCAATACTAATTTTACAACAGGATCATATACAGGTTCATTGGGATTACGTTTTGATTCACCCCTTTCAGTAAATATAGGAGGAGGATTATCAATTAATTCTCCGGAAGCCGTAGATTCCAAGCCAACTGAATTTTTGGTCCTTACCTCTAAGTTAGGCTATAAATTCATGGAAAAAACATTAAGTACATTCCTAGGTTTAAATATTGTATCTGGAAGTAAGGAGACCGGTTCTGATGGTAGTGGCGGGATTGATAATATAAAAATGACACTCAAGGCCGGTGCTCAATATAAGCTCACAAGTTCGATGAGTGTGGGGTTGAATATCAATTTTATATCATTATCTGATAATATCACACCAAC
>JABHHG010000193.1 GCA_018671635.1 Fidelibacterota bacterium
TATACTATTCGATACTTTGAGGCATTATTAAAAAAATATGGTAACGGTCGTGAACGTCGTACAGAAATTGCCACATTTGAGTCCATTGCCGTTCGGAGTGTGGCAGTGGCGAATCAAAAATTATTTGTGAATCGTGAAGAGGGGTTCATTGGCTCTAGTTTGAAAAAAGATGAGTATATTGGTGATTGTTCAGATATTGATAATATTATTGTATTCAGAGCTGATGGTAAGTATCAAGTGACCCAAATGGGTATAAAAAAGTTTGTGGGCAAAGATATTATTCATGCGGCGGTATGGAAGAAGAATGATGAACATATGATTTATAATGTGGCATACCGTGATGGTAAGGCTGGGAAATCAATGGTGAAACGGTTTTCCGTAACATCTATTGTGCGGGATCGTGAGTATGATGTAACTGGCGGTACTGCTGATAGTTCAGTCACATATTTTACGGCAAATCCCAATAGTGAGTCTGAAGTGGTGGCCGTAAATTTACATGGATTAGCAAAAGCACGAATCAAAACCTTCGATTTTGATTTCGGTGAATTAGCTATCAAGGGTCGGGCCTCAAAAGGAAATATCCTCTCTAAGCATCCCGTACGAAAGATTGTGCAAAAGTCAGTAGGGGATTCAACTCTCGGTGGTCGAGATATTTGGTTGGATGAAAATATCGGCCGTCTTACCACTGAAGATAGAGGCAGATATTTAGGCAGTTTTAATACAGATGATTTGATTGTGGTGATACATGAAGATGGGGCCTATGAACTCACGTCTTTTGATTTATCAAACCGATATAAATGTAATGAAATAAAACATATTGGGAAGTTTAATCCTGATGAGGTGATTACTGCAGTCCATTATGATGGAAAGAGTAAATCTCATTATGTGAAACGGTTTCAAATCGAGACCAGCACTACAGGAAAACGGTTTAAGTTTATTAGTGAAGAGCGAGGTTCAAAATTATTATTAGTGTCGGTGCAGGTGAAGCCTGAATTGGTATTTAATTATCGCCTGAAAAATGGAGATAAGCGGACTAAAGAAATTATACTCTTAGATTTTATTGATGTTAAGGGATGGAAAGCCAATGGTAATAAATTGGGTGGATTTTCTCGCATGAGTGGATTCAAAATTAATGAGCTTCAAGTTGAGGCTGCAACAGATGCACCTACAGCTGATACTCCTGCTGAGCAAAAAGATATTCCCATTGAAGCCCCCAAAGATGCAAATGGAGATGAATTAAGTCTTTTCTAAATTGTTGCAAATTAAGTTTCTTAGCGATTAAAACACGAAGACCACATATCCTACGAAGTTTAGTTGATATTCCGCAGGGGACTTAAAGAACAGTTTTTAGTTGTCAATTATAAATTATAAATCTGTAGAGGATGGGTTTCCATCCCGAATAACCTTTCAAACGTTTAGAACCCTTGAAAGGTTTGGATGCATCATAAATTCCTTTTCTCCTTTCTCCAAATTCCTTTTTTTCTAAATCCCAATTCCCAATTCCTTGCTCTTTTTTCACCATATACCAATAACTATTTTTCACCATTCAACTATTTAACGAATCACTAATCTACCTTAAATTTGACCTATGGATATGCTCAAATACGAAGAGAAATATTGGTCCCGCGGAATAAAATATGTTGCCGGCATTGATGAGGCAGGGCGCGGGCCATTGGCCGGACCCGTAGTGGCATCAGCTGTTATCTTGCCCCATGATGTGAACCTCCCTGAAGTTACGGACTCAAAAAAACTCTCAGAAAAAAAACGTGAACGATTGTTTCAAAATATAATGGATGAAGCAGTGCAGGTTGGCGTGGGTATTATTCATGAACGAGAAATTGATAAAATCAATATTTTACAGTCCACATACAAGGCTATGCAAATGGCGGTGGGACAGTTGAGGGTGAAGCCTGAAATTTTATTGGTAGATGGTCGCCCTGCAGATATTAAACATTTTGAGCAAGAGAGTATTATTAAAGGTGATAGCAAGTCACTCAGCATTGCCGCCGCCTCCATTATAGCCAAAGTGACCCGTGATCAAATGATGATAAATTATGATAAGGTGTTCCCACAATATGGTTTTTCGGGACATAAGGGTTATGGTTCTCAGCAGCATATTGAGTTCATCAAAACTCATTTCGCCACACCAATTCATCGCCAGTCATTCAAGCCCATTTCAGATTATTTACCCACCCTAAAATATTATAAAGAGAATCGATTGGTGGGCGCATTGGGTGAGCAGTTAGTGGCATGTCAGTTAATAAAAGGTGGATGTGAAATTATTGAGATGAATTATAATGTGCCTAAAATTGGTGAGATAGATATTATTTCAGATGATAGTGGAACTCTTGTATTTACAGAGGTGAAGACGCAAACGAAAGGCCATGGGTGGAACGAACCTCGAACCCAAATAGATGAACATAAGAGTCACCGAATTATGAATGCCACCCGTTACTATATGGATGAAAATGAATTAGATGTTGAAATTAGGTTTGATGTGGCAGAAGTGATATTAGGCCATGGTAAACCCAAAATTAATATCATCAAAGATGGACTATCTGCGTATTGAGGTTTCAGATTTCAATATGAAAATTTATACTCATAATATAACTTCTATTATTAATACTAAGCTCACTGAGTTCACGAAGAATAAAATTAGATTTTAGGATGAAAATACCTGATTTTCGTAGGGGAATGGTCCCCGCGCCCAACAGTATGTCATCCTGAGCCAGTCGAAAGGTTGGGGTGATAAATCCCAAGTTACACAGAGGCAACGCCAAGTTACATGGAGGTAATACCAAGTTGCATAGAGGTAATAACAAGTTGTTTCTTACTTCAAGCAAGTTGTTTTGGGAAAGCTTCTATTATATTAAATAAATATGTAGGTGATGGTATTTAGTGAACCGATTAAATTATCTCCTTGAAATTCCCACACAAAGGGATGTTTACTTTCAAAAATTAAATGAATCTCAAATGAAATCAATTATTTTATCAATAGTAATATTATCCATAGTTTTTCCTCGTTTTCCTGATGAGGTAGGTAAAAATGGAATGGTAGTGTCATCCAATAAATACGCCAGTGAAGTAGGTATTGAAATCCTAAAAAGTGGCGGTAATGCCATTGATGCAGCCATTGCAACAGGATTTGCCTTGGCCGTAGTTCACCCCGGTGCAGGTAATATTGGTGGCGGTGGATTCATGGTGATTCGTTTAGCAA
>JABHHG010000074.1 GCA_018671635.1 Fidelibacterota bacterium
ATTCCAGGAACCAGCCAGATGTTCATCATGATCACCACCAGGGGCAGGATTTGAAATAATATGCCAATCCACCATTTCCACTGTTCCTTCAATTATAAATGGAAATGGTTTATCTGTATTAATTCCCATTTTATCTGCATACTCCTT
Organism: Fidelibacterota bacterium; assembly: GCA_018671635.1. GTDB lineage: Bacteria > Fidelibacterota > Marinisomatia > SCGC-AAA003-L08 > D37C17 > JABHHG01. Next base: position 148 of record JABHHG010000074.1, read on the forward strand.
GATAGCAGCATCAATAGACCCCATTGATTCAGCTTGATCAATGCTCATTTCTTGCCAATTCTCTACTTGAGCCGTAACCAATAACAATGCTAAATCATCTTCAGTTACTTCTGTTTGATATGAGGGAGTTCCGCCCTTTTTAGCCTTGTTAATAAGAATCTTATTATCTAAAATGAGCACCTCACCATCGAGACCTTCCATGGCCCCTAAACCATAGGTATGGGGTTGAGAAATGACCTTCGATAGAGAAATTATACCTCCACGTTGGTTTTCATGCATAATTTTAAATAACTGTCCATAAATGCTGATATTTACATCATTGGTAGAATCATTACATGCTATGAAAAGTAATGCTGTAATTAATGCTAATGTTATTTTATTCATACTTATTCTTCCTCAAATGGATCTGCAAAAGCAGGGTTAGATAAAAAAGTGGTGTCTGAAAATGTTTTCAAGAAGTTGACTAAATCTGTTTTTTGTTCTTCTGTCAGATTTAATCCTGCTGCTGCATTTTCCATTTCTGGGTCAAGATTGGGTGAATCCTCATGAACACCACTATTATAATGTTCTACCACTTCATCTAATGTCTCAAATCGACCATCATGCATATAAGGAGCAGTGAATTCAATATTACGAAGCGTAGGCACCTTAAACTTGCCAAAGTCTAATGGGTCTCCTGTAATTTCACCCAAACCTAGATCAGTTAACTCAGAATCAAGACCATTATTTCTAAACTCATTATCATTTAATATTGGGCCTTGGTGACAATGGATGCAATCACCAACCTCAGAAAAGTAAATGTCAAATCCACTCTCTTCTGATTCATTAAAGCCGGTAAAATCACCATAGAAGAAATCATCATATTTTGAATTAAAAGAAATTAACGTCCGTTCAAACTGGGCAATGGCCTTTGTAATTCTTGTTGAATCAATTAGCGTACTTCCAAAAACTTCTTCAAACATGGGTGGATACATGGGGTCAGCCGCTACTCTATCTTCTACTGCAGACCAGGTTGTGTTTAACTCAACAGGGTTTACCACAGGCCCCAATGCTTGCGCTTCTAAACTCTCTGCACGACCATCCCAGAAGAATGATGAAAACCAGGCTGCATTGATAATATGCATAGCATTTCGACCACCTAATTCACCCGTAATACCTTCACTGAATTGATTTGGATCAGTAAATCCATTTTCCTGTAAGTGACAGCTAGCACATGATTGAGTACCATCATCTGATAATTTCTTATCATAAAAAAGGAATCGACCTAATTCAATACCTGCCTCAGAAAGTGGATTATCTTCAGGTATAAGCATTTCACCATGATAGTCTGTAACATATTGTGGAATTTCAAGAATATTTACTGATTCACAGGGCCCTGAGCCCATAATACAACTAACAATTGATACAATGTCTAATATATCAATTATGCCATCATTGTTGAAATCTCCTGCACTTTCTACCTCTAATGACCCTTGATCTAAAATGAAATTGACAATTTGAACCAAGTCTAAAACATCAACAATTCCATCATTATTCACATCACCTGGCATTTCTGTTTCGACATGATTATTTTGTACATTCATACTACCAAAATAATTTGGGTAAAGAAAGCCCATCATAAATATTAGAAAAAATATTCTATTTTTCATTTTTCATTCCACTAAAATTATTATCTAAGCAATGAAATAGTTTGAGATATTGAATTACCATTTGAATTTAAATTAACCAAATAAACCCCTGAAGCTACCTCTCCACCTGAATTATCTGAGCCATTCCAAATAACTGAATTCAATCCTGCAGAAACATTCGTATTTACTAACTGATTGACCAGTTGACCATTCATATTATAAATATTTAATGATACAAATGAATCTACTGATAACTCATAGTTAATTGAAGTTTTGGGATTAAATGGATTTGGA
>JABHHG010000194.1 GCA_018671635.1 Fidelibacterota bacterium
AGGTAAAGATAAATTTGATAACCTTGATGAATGGATGAATTTGGTAATGGGTCAGTCGAATGAGATGGATATTGTAACCAATTGGGTGAGCTGTTTTGCATTAGCGGTGAATGAAGTGAATGCATCTTATGGTCGGATTGTAACTGCTCCAACCAATGGGGCATCAGGGGTGATTCCAGCTATACTCATGTATAATGTAGCATTTAGAAAAAAGAATTCAGTTACTGATATTAGAGATTTTCTGTTAATTTCAGGTGAAATTGGAATGCTATTTAAGAAAGGTGCTACCATTTCAGCCGCTGCGGGTGGATGTCAAGCTGAGATTGGTGTTTCTAGTGCCATGGCAGCTGGTGCATTAGCCAATTCGATGGGGGGAAACATCCATCAAATATTAATGGCTGCTGAGATTGCTATGGAACATCACCTTGGACTTTCATGTGACCCTGTGGGTGGGTTAGTTCAGATTCCATGTATTGAACGTAATACTATGGGTGCCATGAAAGCCATTACGGCTGCTCAACTAGCAATTAATAGTAATCCACATGATGCAAAAGTTTCATTGGATGATGTAATTAAAACCATGTGGGAAACGGCTCAAGATATGATGAGTAAATATAAAGAAACAGCAGAAGGCGGATTGGCCCTACAAATTTCTATTAATCAACCTGAATGTTAATAAGGTATGTTATTATAAGTAATTTATTATATAAAGGGGTACTGAAATAGAAAGAAAATTAGCTACAATAATGTTTACTGATATTGTTGGATTTACAGATTTAATGTCTAATGATGAATCTAAAGCATTAATTACACTACAAAAGAAAATTACTACAGTTCAATCTGAGATTAGTAATTGTAGTGGGGTATATGTCAAAGATATAGGTGATGGGACTTTATCTTACTTTGACTCTGCTACAAAAGCAGTTGACTGTGCAATTAAAATTCAAAAATCATTACAAAATAAGATTAGTGTCAGAATAGGAATACACTTAGGCGAAATTATCCATAAAGATGGTGATATTTTTGGAGATAGTGTAAATATTGCAAATCGAATTGAGAAAATTTCAGAACCAGGAGGGGTATGTATTTCATCTTCAATATTTGATCAATTAAAAAATAAAAAAAAATACAAATTTAAACATTTAGGTCTTCATTCATTTAAAGGGGTTGGCAAATTATTAGATATATATGGATTTAAAACATCTGAGTCTGTGGGGCAAGATAATCAAAGTTTTGAAATCATTAATCAATATTCTTCAAATAGATTACCATCTTTATTATTAATACCATTTAGGAATAAGGGTAAAACTGAAGATGATTTTTACTCCTATAGTTTATCGTTAGATATTTTTTCAAAAATATATTTATCATCAAATATTATTTTACCAAGTATGGAAGAGGTAGAGAGTCTTATTGCAACTAAGAGTTCAAAAGAAATTCTAAATATGTTGAAAATGAGATACTCTTTTACGGGTTCATTATGGAAAAAGGAGAATAAATTTCATCTATCTGTTGAACTATTTGATAGTAAGAATAATAAGATGGTTTGGGTAGACTCCTGGCTTGAAAACTGGGAAAATTTGCCTGAGATTGAGCAAAAAATTTCTAATAATGTAATAAAAATTCTAGATAATCAGTCTATACAAAAAACTCAAAATGAAGATAAAGTTACTACAATTGATTCTGAAGCATATAGAGTTTACTTAAAGGGTAAATATATTTATCATAATCGATTATCTGATAAGGATATCCTTAAATCAAAAACATATTTTGAAAAGTCAATGGATTTAGATCAGAAACTTATACAGCCAAGAATGTTGTTAGGGGAGATTTATTTTAATCAAGGCCGATATGATAAAAGTTTAGAGGTATATGAAAATAATTTAAAAATGAGTATGAATCTTAATGATTCAAAAAATATTGCAAATTCGTTTAGTTCGATTGCAGCTGTAAATTTCCAAAAAGGGAAATATGATAAGTCATTAGAGTACAATTTGCAGGCTCTAAAAATTCAAAAAAAAATTAATAATAAGAAAGGAATTGCTAAATCAATTAATAGCATAGGTGCCATTCACTATGTTTTAAGGGAGTATGATAAAGCACTAGAATGTTATAAAAATTCAATTGAAATATCAAAGGAAATAAATGATAAATATGGAATAGCAAGAGGTACAGTAAATATATCAAATTTATATAACACAACGGGTGAATTAAGTAGAGCGTTAACGATGCAAAAAGAGAGTGTTCAGCTTTACAAAAAAAGTAATAATCAACCACTGCTTGCATATTCTTATAATTTAGGAGGTATTATTTATTCCGGTCTTCATAAATATGATGAAGCAATAAAAAACCTTAAAAAATGTTTGAAAATTAAAAAGGAATTAAATGAACCTGAAGGGATTGCTAGCGCACTAAAAAGTATAGGCTGCATGTATTATGATAAAGGCCAATATAATCAAGCATTAATATATCATAAGAAATCATTACAGCAACGTAAGAAAATAGAATATCCTGCTGGTATTGGAGAGTCTTTATCATTTATAGCAGATACATATAAGAAAATAGGTGAATATGATCAAGCTATAAGTTGTTATAAAGAGTCATTAGATATAATGGAATTTATCAAAGATTTTCAACATGCATCAAAAATACTAAATCATTTAGGTAATATCTATAGAAAAAAAGGGGAATATGCAATTGCATTAGAGTTTTTAAAAAAAGCAGAAAAAATTAAAATTAAAATTAAAGATTACGAAAATTTAGGATATACTCTATTGGAGATTTCGTCTATTTATAGATGGCAGAGTCAATATGAACTTGCATTAGACTATAATAATAAATCAATCAATTTAGCCAAAGAAAATAATAATAAAAAGTTATTAGCAAATAATTTATATTACAGAAGTTTATTGTCAATTAATGCTGATGACTATAAAGAGGCCAAGAAAGATATAAATAAAGCTATTAAAATGGCTAAAGCTAACAATTATCTTAATGCTGCTGCAAAATATTTAGATTGTTTAGGTATTATATATAGGCATGAAAAAAAATATAAAAAGGCTTTAAAAATAGTTGAGGAATCTCTTTCAATTAGTAAAGTTATTGGAAATAGGCATGAAGAAAGAAAATATTTAAATAGTATGGGTCTTGTTAAAGAGCAAACAGCAGATTACGTTGGAGCACTAAATATCTATTTAAAATGCCTCAAGTTGTCGAAAAATATTAATGAGAAACGATCAATTGCAGTTTCATATAATAATATTGCATGTGTGTATACTGATTTAAATGAATTGAAGCTAGCTAATAAGAATTTCAAAAAAGCTTTGATATATTCAAAAAGAATAAAGTATAAAGAAGGTATTGCAGCATATCAATTTAACATAGCACTTGTGTATGGTGAACTTAAAGAATACCCTAAAGCGTTAAAACTAATTCAATCATCTATGGTTACTCTGGTAGAAGTTAACCCCAGTAATCCTATGATTATATCTTGTCAAATTTATAGAACTTTTCTTCATTTTCTACAAAACGATAAAAAGAAAGTTATGGATGATTTTGAAGAAATTAAAAATATCAATTCAGATGCAGATATTGGGTATGAAAGGTTTTTTGAACTATACCAGATATATAAATTTTTAGATTTAGATGCAAGTTTATTCTTTAAAAAAGCATATTATTTACTATTAGAGAATATTAAATATATCCCATCACGTAAAGATAAAAAGTACTTTATTAATAGTGATATACGTTATAATAAATCTATTCTTGAAAAATGGAAATCTTATAATAATAATTAATTATAAATAGGGTAATAGTTAAATTTATTTAAATAGGTTCTGTTGCGTTTTTTAACCATGTTAGGGTTGTTCCATTAACATGTGGGGCAATTTTCTCAAATACTTCTTTATGATATTCATTTAACCAGTTTAGTTCAACATCTGTCATGAGTGATTTATCAATAAGTCGCGTGTCAAATGGGACAAAGGTTAAATTTTCAAATTCATAGAGTCCCTCTTTTGTAGATTCTTTTACGAAGACTAAGTTTTCACACCTGATCCCAAATTGTCCATCTTCATAATACCCCGGTTCATTTGAAACTACCATTCCTGGAATAAGAGGTACATTATTTGCACCTTTCCCAATGCGATGTGGACCTTCATGAACATTCAAAAAACAGCCTACACCATGACCGGTTCCGTGGTCAAAATCATAGCCATGATGCCATAGGAATTGCCGAGCCAATGTATCTACATGTTGCCCACCAATACCATTTGGAAATCGAGCAGAGCCTAGAGAAATATGACCCTTCAATACGAGCGTAAACATTTTTTTTATAAATTTAGAGGGATTTCCTACGGCAACAGTACGGGTAATATCAGTAGTACCATCAAGGTATTGGCCACCACTATCAACCAAGTAAACAGAATCCATTTCTAAATTTCCAGGTACATCTTGGTTGAGGTGACTATAATGGCACATGGCAGCATTACCAGCTGCAGCTGATATAGTGCCGAAACTAAGACCCTTATACATGTCTTGATTGGCACGTAGACCATCTAATTTATTGGCAAGCGTACCTTCATCTAACATATTACCTTGGTTCACCTGGTCATCAAACCAAGTTAAAAATTCACATTCTGCAACTGCATCTCTGATATGACAGGCTTTCATACCTTCTAATTCTACATCATTTTTACATGCTTTAGGAAGCGTACATGGATCATCACCTTCTACAATCTTTGCTCCAGCTTCAGATAAGAGTTGAGCGCAGTAAGCATTATTTCCAGTAGAGTTAT
>JABHHG010000199.1 GCA_018671635.1 Fidelibacterota bacterium
CAACATATTTGAATTCAGGCTCTAGCTCATTTAGTCCAGGATTATCAGACACCTCTAATACCCATAATTCTCTGCCCTGTACTGATTGACCAATACTTATGAGATTTGTTATATTGGGATATTGACTGTTAATCTCTTGTAAAAAATCTGTTAATTCATCGTAATTATGATAGGATCGCATAGGATTTCTTGAATCCTGATTATTAGATATAAGTTCTTGAAAATATAATTTTGCTTGGTTCGGAATATCTGTAATGCCAAATCCCATATTGGATATTTGATTATATTCTTCATCGGTTACAAATGCATGTACATCATTCTTTGTACGATGGTGATCTAAATCAATGTTCATTTGAACTAATACATCCAATTGGGATAATTTTGAGAATGAAATTTCTACCATTCTTTTTTCAAAATGGCCTATACCCAACAGTATGAGGAATATTATTATGTTACTACTTTTCATTTATCTATAATTTAATTGAACTATATAATATCAATCTATTGTGGTGAGTTCAAAAAAAATTAATGTAAGGGTATGTTTCTAACTAAATAGAAGATTATCTATATTTCAATTGTGATTTTATAGCCATTATGTTTCCGAATATTAGTTACTCGTCCATCATCAAAAATTAAATACTGACCTTTGATTCCCCAGAGCCGTCCTGCAATTTCTGGAGATTTATCAAAGCCTACTGACTTTACTTTTGTTGGGTATTCATTCACAGGATAATTAATTTCTATAATTTCATTATCCCCATCTTCATAGGTTTGTAATTCTGGCGATAAATGGGCCACCATTTCTTTTTTACGTTCTAACAAATCTATATTTTCAGACCGTAAATTTTTCAGCATCCGCTGCCAATGGGTTTTATCTGAAATATGTTCTTTGAGGGCAACTTCAATAAGTCCTGCCGTAAATCGATTGGGTGTTTTTGCCAATTTGATAGCTTTCCATGCACCTTGATCTATCCAACGCGTGGGTATTTGAGATGACCGAGTCACCCCCACCTTGTCTCCACTTGAAATAGCCAAGTATACATAATGATCTTGAAGGCAATGTTGTTCTGCCCAGTCCATATCTCGAGCAATACCTTCTTGCGCTTCACAAAGCTCTGGCCTAAAAATACATTCTGATGTTTCTGGTGCATTCAAAAAACAGGGGTAGCAGAATCCTTGAGAAAAAGATTTTCCAATTTTTCGGCCACAGCTAATACAAAATATATCGCCTGTATGATTAAGTACAATATAGTCACCAATTAAATCATTCATGAGGAGTTTTTCATCTCCTATTGGCAATTCATATTGCACGGGGTCAGAGAGTTTTACCTCCATCTTCATGATAGTTCCACTGAGTTTCATACCCTCAAATTACATGCATGTTATCATTATTGACAATGGTGAATGACAAATTTACAAATAATGAAAATTAAAATTAGGATGTGATAACCCTGTTGGCAGTAAATTAAAAAATATGGCAAACAAAAATACCAAATTGGTGATTGTAGAATCACCTTCAAAAATCAAAACACTTAAAAAATTCTTGGGTGACGATTATATCATTGAAGCATCAGTTGGACATATCTGCGATTTATCAAAGAAAGATATGGGCATCGATATTGAAAATGGATTCACCCCCACTTATGAAGTTTCTCCCGATAGTAAAAAGGTGGTTTCAAATCTAAAAAAAGTTCTAAAAAATGTTGATGAACTCTACTTAGCAACGGATCCTGATCGTGAAGGTGAGGCCATATCATGGCATCTAATTGAGCAACTCAAACCCAAAGTTCCAGTGAAGCGATTAGTCTTTAACGAGATTACCAAAACAGCAATTTTGGAGGCATTTGATAATACACGTGAACTTGATTTATCTTTATTTAAGGCACAAGAAACACGACGAATATTAGATAGACTTTTCGGATTTATGGTTTCCAAAAAATTATGGTTTAATGTAAAAGGTGGGCTATCTGCAGGACGTGTACAAAGTCCCGCAGTGAAGATTTTAGTGGATCGTGAAAAAGAACGCTCAAAATTTATTGAGACTGAATATTGGAGTGTTAGCGCAGACTTTTCCACAAAGGGTGAATCATTTTCTACAGCACTTACGTATATTGGACCTGAAAGGGTAGCCACCGGAAAATCTTTCGAGAAAGAGACTGGCAAATTAGTCCAAAAAAATACAGTAGCATTGGATAAAGAAGGTGCTGAAAAATTAGCAAATAAGCTAAGTTCACATGATTGGGCTGTATCTTCTTTGGAACAAAAACCAGGGACCCAAAATCCGTATGCACCATTTATAACATCCACATTACAGCAAGAAGGAATTCGGAAACTTCGTATGAGTTCGCAACAAGTGATGCGTGTGGCGCAACGACTCTACGAAAATGGACATATTACTTATATGCGTACCGATTCAGTAAATCTTTCTAATGAGGCAATAACAGCAGCACGATCAGCCATTTCTTCTATGTATGGTGATGAGTACATGCCCAAATCTCCAAGACAATATAAAAGTAAAGTGAAAAATGCCCAAGAAGCACACGAGGCAATCCGACCAGCGGGATCATCTTTTGTTTTACCTGATGATCTCAAATCTAAACTTGAAGATTCTGAATACAAACTCTATGATTTAATTTGGAAACGAACCGTAGCCTCCCAAATGTCATCTGCAAAACTTCAGAAAACTTCTGTCGTGATAAGCGATGGTGAGCACAAATTTTCTGCCTCCGGTAAAATTATTGAATTTCCAGGATTCATGCGAGCCTATGTTGAAGGTGCCGATGACCCGGATGCTCAGTTAGATGATAAAGAGAAAAAATTACCGCAAATGGATGAAGGTGATTCACTGGTATGTGAAGCAGTAGAGGCAAAACAGCATTTCACCAAACCCGCCAATCGATTTACTGAAGCATCATTGGTAAAAGAATTAGAAGCATTAGGTATTGGACGGCCATCAACCTATGCATCAATCATGAAACGGATTCAAGATAAAGGTTATGTGAACCGAGTGAAAGGTGCCATGATTCCCACATTTACGGGATATGCTGTCATTCAATTTTTAGAAAAATATTTTGATGAATTGGTGGACCTCCAATACACATCTCAAATGGAAGATATTTTGGATGAGATTTCTACAGGCGCAACCGATTCTGGTAAATTTTTAGATGGTTTCTATTTTGGTACGGATAAGAGTCACCCTGGATTAGAGGCCGATTTAGAACAAGAATTTGATAAAGAGTCATCAAAAGAAATCATGACGGTCGTGGATAAAGATGGAAATCCAATTCAAATTAAAATTGGTCGCTATGGGCTTTATATTCAAAAGGGTGAAACGCGTGCCACTATTTTAGATACGATTCCTCCCAGCGAATTGGATAGTGATTACATTATTAATTTGTTAGAAAAGAAAGAATCTGGACCAGAAGAATTGGGAGTTCTCCCCGAGACTGATGAACCAATATATCTAAAAGTGGGACGTTATGGTCCCTATATTCAGACGGGTAAAAAAATGAAATCATTGCTCCCGGGGATGAAAGAAGAAGATGTTACCCCTGAGATAGCACTGGCTATTATCAGTTTACCCAAAACAATTGGTACGTGGCCCGAAAATGGAAAATCTATTAAGTCAGACATTGGGCGATTTGGACCTTATATTAAATGTGAAAAAGAGACTCGATCCATTCCTGCATCGATTAATTTATTAGAAATTACCGAAGAACAGGCCTGTGAATTGCTGGCCACCAAA
>JABHHG010000036.1 GCA_018671635.1 Fidelibacterota bacterium
ACTCCATTTTCTACAGATAACTCCACCTCCATTGAATAATCTGCAATATCAACATCATCAACAGAAAAGTTTAGAATTAATACTTCTTCATCCTCATCTACTTCTGTCGATGTTGGGACAGTTATTACTGGAGCATCGTTTACCGCATTTACTGAAATATTTACAGTTCCCTGTGCTACTTCACCTTCTCCATCAATAAGTTCATATACAAAAGAATCAGGCCCAAAATAATCAGGATCTGGTTCATAGGTATAATTTCCATCAGTAGCTAAGGTAAGTGTGCCATGGTTTACATTTGTAATTGGTGATGTATTTATCGATAATGAAAAATGTGATCCAGGGGAAGTACCATTGGTCTCATCTAAATCTGTATCATTTGATAATACATTCCCACTCAACTCATCATCTTCATCTATCTCACCCTCATCCTCAACTGCAGTAGGTGCGTCATTAACAGCATTTACAGTTATTTGTAATTCACCCGAATCAGTCAATTCACCCCCACTACCCGTTCCCCCTTGATCATTCACTTCTACTTGCAATAATACCACACCATGATAATGTTCTAAAGGCATAAATGAAATTGAGGTTATAGCTGTTGTTATATCTGTTATTCGCCCGGTAAAACGCATTGTGGCATCTGAATCACCATCACCTATAATAAATGTTAATCCATCACTTCCATTTAATGAAAGAATACCATTTTCAACAGATAAATACATTTCCATTTCATTATCTTCAATTTCTGCAATATCTTCATCCGTAACTGATATGCCTTCAATCATAATTTCAGTATCTTCATCTGTTGTTCTTGCAGTAGGAAAGTTCAATTCTGGGGGATTATTTGCTGGAGCTATATTAATAGTAACTGTAGCTTGAGACGTACCACCTTCTCCATCTATCACTTCATATTCAAAACTATCCTCACCATTTTCATAAGCAAATGATTGGTAGGTGAATGAACCATCAGAGGAGAGAGATAAACTTCCCTTCTGTACATCAACAATTGGAGTAGGATTTATTGAAAGTGAAAAATGTGAATCAGGAGAAGTACCATTGGTCTCATCTAAATCTGTATCATTTGATAATACATTTCCATTAAACGCAATCTCTTCACCCACAGTAAAATTATCTTCATTTGCAACTGGATTATCATTTATTGGATTTATATTTATGGTAAATGAATCCTCAACTATCTGACTTCCACCACTACCATATGCACCTAAATCATTCACCTCTGCGGAGAGAACAATATCCCCATTAAAATGCTCATTGGGAATAAAAGTAATGGAATTTAGTAAATTATTTACAGCTGTTTTTGTACCCGTAAATGATACTTGTTCATCTTCTAAGCCATCGCCATAATCAAAAGTAATATTTTCAGTTTCAGATAGTGTAATAACTCCATTTTCTACAGATAACTCCACCTCCATTGAATAATCTGCAATATCAACATCATCAACAGAAAAATTGGTGATTAGAACTTGGCTATCTTCATCCACATTTGTCGTTTCTGGAAGCGTTAAAACCGGGGGGTCATTTATTGCATTTACCGAAATAGATATATTATGTGAATCTGTCAACTCAGACGGATCAGTACCATCAGTTAATCCAAAATTCCCTTGATCATTAACCGTGATGCTTATTGCACCATCTGGCCCAAAATAATCGGGAAATGGATGGAAGGTTATTGTAGAAACTGCATTATTAAAATTTTGGGGATATGCTGTAAATGAAATCGTAGCATCATTTTGACCATCACAATCACAGCCATCCGTAAAAATTAAACCTACAGTTTGATTTAATGTAATAGTACCATTGGCAGTACTAAAATCATATTTAAGATGGTAATTATGATTAATTCCATCAACATCAGCATCTGTTACGCTTATGCCTGTAATTATAACATCCATTTCTTCTTCTGTTGACGCAACGGTCGGACCATCTAAAATTGGAGGGTCATTAATTCCAACAACTTCCACTATTAAGTTTACTGTTTCACTAAGATTATTATACAATTCTCCAGAATAAATAAAACCATCACTGACCCGTATTGGGATACTAAGCTCTCCGTAAAATTCTGAAATAGGCGTAATCGTAGAATTGTCCAGAGTGTAGTTGTCACCTGCATCTATTTCTAAAGTAAAGTTTAAATCATTATCAATATCTGAAACTGATATAAAATTATTTGATACAAGTTCTGATAATTGAACATCAATTGAACTTCCTTCATTTACAGATGGTTTTGGCGAAGAAGTTATGCTCACAACAGGAGCCTGATTATCATTGTAAACTGTAATATTAATAGGCTCAGACAAGGTATTTGTTTCAGATATCACTTGAAATGGATCTGTTGCCTGGAGTGTACAAATGACCGTTTCTGTCTCTAAATTTGTACTAACAAGGGGGGAAGTAAATGATGTATTAATACTTGTATCATCTGTAAAGTCTACGGAAGTCCCATCTTCTTGAGTACATGACCATAAATAACTAACAACATCAGCATCTGTACAACTACCATCACAATTATCTTCATCTTCCACAAAGCCAAATAATTGAACTTCTTGATTTTCAATACTATTCTGATTCAGTCCAATATCTGATTCACTAATGGCTGCAATGCTTACAATTGGAATTTCATTTACTTCAATCATTGTGAGACTGAGGCTTATATTGGCTGAACTATTATAAGGGTCTGTGGCGGTGAGTCTATATATATAATCTCCCGCAGTTACAGATTGTAGCGGAGATAATGCATTCCCTTCACTATCACTCCAAGTTAATGATAAAGGATCTTCCGTTCCATCACTCTGCACATCAGGGTCACTGAATTCAACTTGGTCAAAATATTGACTCATCAAATTAACCGACGTTGAATTACCGGGAATACCATTGTTATTCGCAATATTTACAGTATCTACAACAGACGTTGCCGTTAGAATGGGAGGTTGATTTGGCTCAGTAATTGATACATGAACCGTATCCATCTCAGAAAATGAACCAAATGCAATTTTTAATACAATATCATGTTCGCCCACACACATATTTG
>JABHHG010000158.1 GCA_018671635.1 Fidelibacterota bacterium
TGGCACTTGTGAGCATGGTGATGAATACATATTAGACCAAAAACCTATATTTCATGTTGAAGCAGAAGTGATTTTAGGTTGTATTGATGAATCCGCAAATAATTATAATGAATTGGCTACACAAGATGACGGCTCATGTGAATATGACCCCGAAATTATAGAGGGTTGCACAGACTCCGATGCAACCAATTATGATTCTAATGCAACAGATAATGATGGCTCATGTGAATACCCACCACCTCGTTGTGAAATAGTTTTATATGAAATCTTGATGCAGTATGATAACAATACTTCATGGGTGCAATATGACCTTGATTGTGGAACAGAAGAAAATGACCAAGATGGATATAATGTATCGGTGCAATTTTGGTATAGTGAGAATAACACCTCATTAAATTACACCATCGGTTATCATTACATTCAAGGATATGTGGCAGACCTTCAAGAATTATGTTTAGAGAACCTTACTGCTGGCAAGTATGATTTCCATTGGATTGCGATTTGGACAGATGATGATGGCGAACAAAAAATGTTAGAAGTAAATTGGTCGGATATTGAAATAAATGGTGATGACTGATGTATTCTAATCCATTTGATAATCTACCTCGTCAGTTTTATACACCCTCCAGCATCAAAGAGTTTGTTCAGACTTGGTTGGAAACTGTATGCACTCATAATCCAGAAGCCATTACTAACCTTTACAATTATGATGCTACCCTTTTGGGAACTGTGGCAGAAAATATAAAACTTGGAAGGTCACAAATTCGTAGTTACTTTGATTACTTTGTTAAGATGAAGCCTTGTGGTAAAATAACTTCACTTTATATCAATGATTTCGGTTCTACGGCCGTAGCAAACGGAACTTACACATTCATCCTGAATTCTGATGGAGCGGTTACTGAAGTTCCTGCCCGCTTCACATTTGTATTAGTTAAAAACGGTGGTAAATGGCTTATTTCCACACACCACTCTTCGGCACAACCTTAACTTAGCATTGCAGATAAGTTAATGCTTGGGTCTGAATAAATCCACGCACCAATAATAGTTGCTGCTAAAAAACCATAGATGATTGGAGCAGTAATTACTTCTTGAATATCTTGATTATCATTATCATCATCCGTTTTTACCATTAAATCACCTCCGATTATTTCTTCATCCCATAAACTATGAGTCCTACAACGGCTACGCCACCTGCTGCAATCATGGCTAATTTAGTTTTAGTCATCTTTGTATCATCCTGCCCGAAATCAGACGAACATTCGCAAGTTTCTACACCATTCCAACCAGTCTTTTTGACGGCCTTTTCATCTGCCTTACAGTCTGAATCCTTGCATTCCAACTCTTCATCTTCATTAGTATCATTATCATCATCTTGTTCGGGAGTGTAGGCAATAGTGCCGAAGGTAGGATTCCAATGCCATACTTCTTTCAACCATACCTTTGCTTCATTATCAGAATTAGGGGGATTAGAACTTGTATATGTTACTCCTTCAATAACCACTTTTAGTTGTGCTGTATCGCTTCTCTCATTATCAATATCCAAAGAGAAATAATCATTTTCTTCAATTAACCAAAAGTTAATCCAATCAGTATAACCATCACCATTTCCACTAAATGAATCATCATCAAATAAATCAATTTTATTGTCCTTCAAGTTGTCTTCAAAGTAATTGAAATTGTCCGACCAAAGGTTGATTTTAACCATCCAATTCTTAGCGAGTTTAGCATGAAATGAACCCGATGTTCCCCATGTATCCGAATTGTCTAATCTAAGGCTACCATGTGAAGTAAAACTGTTATCCGAACCACCTTGAATAATGTTCTTGAAAGGTTGGGGTTCGCCATCATCATATTTATTGATTACAGTTTCCAAAGTTTTAGGATAATCAACTTTAACCCATTTGCCATAGGTAGCATCTGCTTGAGAAGAAGCCGCTAAAGCAACTGCCGAATCATAAGAAGCAACATCATCCCTTATTTTCTTGGCTTCATACCTTTCGTCTATTGAGAGAGTCTCCGTAGCAAATGTTTTGGTTTCTGCTTTATATCCAATAATATTACCAATTCCACCCATCGTTCTGAATGAGTTAGAAATATCTAATGCACCATGCCCAAACATAATAAATCACTTACCTAACATTTTACTTATGAGGTTACCGCCAGTTCCAATCGCTTGCCCTGCTACAAAATATCCTGGATGCTTAATCATAA
>JABHHG010000109.1 GCA_018671635.1 Fidelibacterota bacterium
AAATTTCTGAATGATACCTTGAGATAACATTAATCGCATCATCTAATTCTTTTTTCCCAGCCATTCCAGTAGAAATTATAATTGGGATTTTCGTTTCTGCAAGTGCAGCTAATAAAGGTAAGTTTGTTAGATCTCTTGAAGCAACTTTCAATCTATCCGGAGTAAACAACTTTAACATCCTCAAACATCCTATAGCACATAAAGTCTCTACAAAATCTAACCCTTTTTCTTTTGCATGTTTATAAACTTCAAAATGTTCTTCATCAGACAATTCTAATGTGGCCCTATGTTCTCCGTAAGTTTCTCCAAATGAATGAGGATTATCATAAATTCTACTCATCTGAGAGGCAGACAACTCCTGATTCAAATCACGCTTAGTTAACTTTACAGCATCCATACCTTTCAAAATATTACCAAATACTTCATCTTTAATTTCTCTTGAAACTAAATCTATAATTACTTTGGCAAGCGCTACTGAACCATTATGATTTTGCCCAATTTCTCCTATTACATATGTTCCCATTATTTTATGTTGTTTAATATTTGTAAATTCATTTTTTCTAACCAAGTGTTATTAGCATAAACAAAGTCAATTAATGATCTTAATGTTGTTCTCTCAAGTAAAATATACTTACTGTAGATCTCTTTTAATAAAAGATAATCTTCATAAGTATCTAAAGTCATTCTAATAGAGTTGTGTTGCTCAATAAAGGAATCGATATTAGTAAATTCAATCTTAAATTCTACCGAATTCTCATATATGAAATTTGTAACATGCTCTAAATAGATTGCTTTATTAGTATTTCTCTGAATTTTTTTTAACGCTTCTAATGTAACTCCTTCAGCCCAAAAACCATAATGAGTTCTTATAACAGGTATATTTTTACTTGTTTGGAAAGACAAATAATCAGCATCTGATTTTGAAAAGTTTTGTATCAAAATATTTAGGTACTCCATATTTAAGAAAGGATTGTCAGCACATACTCTGATTATTTTTTTTAAACTAAATTTATTAGCGACATCAACAAACCTTTCTAAAACATTTGTTTCTGAACCACGATAATAATTAACCTTATGTTTCAAGCAAAGTTTAATTATTGGATCATCTCTAATACTGCCTGTTGTTGCAATGATTATTGGAAGATTATTAAAATTTATAAGTAAATCTTCTATCAGCAATTCCAAAACCCCTTTTCCTTCATAAAATGGCAATAACATCTTATTTGGCAATCTCTTGGATCCTAATCTAGCTTGAATTACTATACCTAACATTTCTTTAATTTATTCCACAAAATTCTAAAATTACCTTTTCTTTAAAAATATTTTACTCCCTGATTCTCATCTTAAATCAATCAAATCATGGAGCATCTCTATAGCATTCAAACCTTCCAATATCACAGGAAATGAAAAACACCTCCAAGTAATCTTAAAAAATTTCTAGGGATTCCTTTGGACCCGCCTCTAGCGGGGATTACTACCAAAATATTTTTATTTTTCGTTGATATTATATTAATGAGATGAACTTATATCCTAATTATTATTAATCAGTAAAGCCTTTTAATTAGAACAAAAAATAACCCGAAAAACCCACCTAAAAATATACACACTATAATAATCAATTTCCGTTTGGGTGAATCTTTATAAACCGAGGGAAAGCCCTTATCTAATACTACTACTGATGGTGTTTCTTTTACTTCTTCTATCCTCGCCAATTCATATTGCTGTTGCAAGGTAATAAACACTTGAGTTTGAATTTCCACATCACGCAATAATCGTTCAACCTCTAATTGTAATTGGGGAGAATCCATCACTTTTCGATTTTTACTTCGAAATTCCTTTAACTTGTTCTCAGTAGCAGTTAATATTTCTTTTATCTCAAGCTGTCGTTCTTGAATGAATTCTCTATTTGATTTTGCCGTTTCAATATGGTTTATGTTCGTAAACTCAACCACCCCTACATATATATAATTTGCAATTTGGGCAGAAAGTTCAGGCTCTTCCATGAGCACATCTACAATAATAAGTTTCGTTTTGTCTTCTTTTACAGAAATTCTTTTAGATAATTTTTCTAATGCAGATGATTTCCACTTCAAGTTCATATTTCCATCAGATGTAGAAAACCAAGCCAATGGATTCATTGAAAATTTATTTTCAACATTTATTTCCCAAAATGTAATTAAATCAATAGGTGATGAAAATGAATTAGAATCCCATTTTTTATAAATAATTTTGGTCTGCAAGGTACGTGACTTAATAATATCGGGAATATGAAAAGTTGATTCTGTTCCACCCATATTCATACCAAACATAGATGCCATACCCTGTAATTGACTGAGTCCACCACTACTCTCACCAGTGGGGTATATGGTAATGGTTGACTTATATAGAGGTGTGGCCAATAATGCATATAGAATACCTAAGAATGTGATGAATCCAGTAATCTTTAATATTAGCTTACGATCACCCCACAACACTTGAAAAAGAGCACGTAGATCAATTTCATCATCTTTAATAATTTGTACTTTTTCATCAATCATAACAATTTATCTTTCTAACTATTCAATATTGAAGTAATCTGATTAATCTCGACTTCTGTCAAGTTAGGATGCATGGGTAAGCTGAAAATTCGATTACTAATTTCTTCTGAAATAGGGAAATCACCTTTTTTATAATTTAAATAATTATAGGCCGTCTGTAAATGTAACGGAATTGGATAATAAACTGCAGATGGGATTTCTTCATCTTTCAATCGTTGTTGACACTCACTACGATGCTCACTCGAATCCGCCAAAATAGAATATTGAGCCCATGCTGAATTATAACCAGTAGGTATAAATGGAGTGGTAAACTTTTCCCTTAATTTTTCAGAATAAAGAGTAGCTGCTGATTCACGTTTTACCAATTCATTTGGAAATATTTTTAACTTATTTAATAAAATTGCGGCTTGGATAGTATCGAGGCGACCATTTAAACCTATTCGGATATTATCATATTTATTCTCACCTTTACCATGAACCCGAATAGATTCTAGTTTTTCAGCTAATTTATTGCTATCTGTAAATACGGCTCCCCCATCACCATATCCACCCAATGGCTTAGCGGGGAAAAATGAAGTGGTTGCCACATCTCCAAAAGATCCTGCCTTTTGACCATTTATGGAACCACCAAAGCCTTGAGCCGCATCCTCAATTACAAAAAAATTATATTCGTTCGCAATGGTTTGAATTGAACTATAATCTGCAGGTAATCCAAATAAATCCACAGGGATTATTGCTTTTGGAGTTAGATTCCCCACTTCACTTATCCGTTTCACTTCAATTGCAAGCTTTTGGGAATCAATATTAAATGTTTGGCTATCAATATCAACAAATACAGGTGTTGCACCCACAAGGCTGATAACCTCTGCAGTGGCAACAAATGTAAACGGAGTGGTAAAGACAGCATCGCCGGGACCAATGTCTAATGCCATGAGTGCCATCAATAGTGCATCCGTTCCAGACGAACAAGATACACAATATTTTGCTCCTACAAAATGAGCCAGATTTTCTTCCAATTCAATAACTTCTGGACCCATAATATACTGTCCATGATCAAGTACGGTCTCAATAGATTTCAATACATCTTCTTTTATTAAACTATATTGAGATTTTAAATCAATGAATTGCATTTTGAAATTCTTTTTTATACAGTTTCCACATAGACTGCATTATTGTTTCTAAACTTGAATATTTGGGTGACCAATCTAATAATTTATATGCTAAATTTGATTTGGCATAGAGTGATTGAGGATCACCATCACGTCTTCCCGTTATAGTAAACTCCACTTTTTTTCCGGTTATGGATTCAGCAGACTTGATGGCGTCTAACACAGAGTATCCATTCCCAGTTCCAAGATTTACACATAAACTTTCTTTTTTCTCTACTAGATAAGTCAATGCATTTACATGTGCTTTTGATAAATCATTCACATGAATGTAATCACGGATGCATGTTCCATCAGGGGTATCATAATCATTTCCATATACATCCATCGATTCTCTTTCACCCGATAAAACTTCCATGATAATTGGAAATAAATTTTGCGGATCTTTTTCAGGAGTTGATACTCTATTTTTCACATCATAACCAACCGCATTAAAATATCGCAGCGATGCAAAATTAATATTATGTATTTTAGAATACCAGCTGAGCAGTTCTTCAATTTTTAATTTGGTAAATCCATAATAATTAGTGGGATTGGTGGGATGTGATTCATCCATGGGTAAGTATTCTGGTTCACCATAAACTGCCGCAGTTGATGAAAAAATGATATTATTAATTTTACATTCAACCATGGCATCCAAAATATTAATCGTCCCAGAAATATTGGTTTGAGAAAAAGGTCTCACATCTACCATTGATTCACCTGCGGCCTTTTTAGCTGCAAAGTGGAATACAGCATCTATATCGTCATTTAATGCTGAGATTAATTCATCTTTATTAAGAATATCACCTTGAATAAATGTGCAATTTTCAGGAAGGTTTTCTTTAAACCCTGAGGATAAATTATCATATACAATTACATGATTACCTTCCTCTACAAGATCATTAACTACATGGGCTCCAATATACCCTGCACCGCCAATGACTAATAATTTCATTATTTATTATTTATTAAAATTATAATAGTGGCAAATGATGCAAAAATGGATGAAATATTCTTTGCAAATTCAGTCCCATCAATGGGTTCTGTAAATTCTCGAGTGTTAACAACTATGGTTGCACCTTCTTTTAGCTTTGGATTGGAATACCATTTTTTAATTTTAACATCACCATTGGCATAAAAAACCACGACGCGACTGTTATCTGCATAAATATTATATCCACCTGCACTTTCGATATAATCACGAAGACTTTTCCCTTTTTTAAATTGAATTAATCCAGGGTTGTATACCTCACCTTTAACAAAAACTATACCTGGATGTTTGGGGACATGTAAGCTATCACCATCCATAACAACTATATCATAATCTTGTAAAACTACCTGACTTGAATCACGATACATTTGAATTCCATCTTCATAAGCTTTTGAAGTAAATCCTCCTGCTCGGTTCAAAATATCATCTAATGTTTCACCATTTTTTTGAATAGTATAGACACCTGGGACATTAACTTCACCTGTAATATCTACACGCTTGGGTGATTCATAATTTGGATTCTGATTCACTATCATCACATCTAGATTTTCCAATGTAATATTATGTTCAGGGATACCCTCAATTGCTTTTTCTAAATCAACCAATATAACTTTAGGATATTCCTCGGAATAAGATCTTCTAACCACTTGGGCTTTTTTTAAATACATGGATTTTAAGAAAGTTGGGTCATTAATACCACCGGCAATTGATAATAATTCCACAATATTCATTTTTTCTGAAAATGGATATTCACCTGGCAACTTCACTTGACCATAAATAGCTACGGAACGAGTAAGTGATGGTTTTTCAAATACCGTTATAACATCCCCATTTTTAATAACAATACTATTCCATTCTGATGGTTGAAGGTATTGAATTTTATCTTGAATCGAAATTCTGTCAATCACTATGGCTCCAGAAGCGTTTGACGATAACCCACCGGCAAATCTTACTGCATTCGCCACTGTTTCCGTTGATAAAATCTCATAATACCCAATCCTATTTGTAGAACCTTGAATTTCTACAGTAGAAATTCTTGGAGAGATAGAAATTACATCTCCATCTTTTAATTGGGTATCTTGTAATAAATTTAATCCTGTGAAGAAAGTGTAGAAATCGAATGTCTTGAATAATTTATTTTTTCGATAAATCTGAATATTTCGAAGCGTTCCAGATTCGCTCACACCACCGATTTGAAACAAACATGTGGTTAATGTTGAAAAAGGGTGTACCTTATGTAGACCTGGCTGAATAACCTCACCCACCACAGAAATATTTAAAGACTTTAGATTGCCTAATGATATATCCAATGAACTTGTAGGGTTTTTACCTGCTAATGTGGAATAAATATTACTAAAGCGATTAATCAATATCTCTTCAGCATTTTCTAATGTTTGTCCGGTAATGGAAATCAAACCCACCTTATCTAAAAATATTTTGCCTTGTCGGTCAATAGTGTGATTAGAATTAACTTGAGTATCACCCCAAATATTAATGATTATCTCATCTCCAGGGCCTAGCTCATAATCACTTGATGCAGGGATATTATCCCATATTTCAATACTATTCCGGTTGGTAAAATAATCATAACCAAAAAATATTTTTACAGAATCAGATTTCTCAGGGTTAACTGTATGTGGGGCAAACAATGTATCAGAACTGGGGATTCCATACCCTCCTGATAATTGTTCATCATTCTGAGATTGAATTAAATTTTCATATTTCTCCAATTGAGAAATTTTTTCAGGTAATTCGACTGCAGATAT
>JABHHG010000201.1 GCA_018671635.1 Fidelibacterota bacterium
GGTAAGAAAAAACCCCCAGAAAAAGGGGGTTTGTCGAGCGGAGAGTAAGAGATTTGAACTCTTGAGACCCTATAAAGGGTCTACGGATTAGCAATCCGCTGCATTACCGCTCTGCCAACTCTCCATTGCGGAGGGGACAGGATTCGAACCTGCAACCCCAGTAGGGCGATAGTTTTCAAGACTACTTGACAGCCGCTGTCCACCCCTCCGAATAACGTCTAATCTTGGCATAAATTGCCATGAATGAGTCGTTTTTAAAGCGGGGAAATTTAGGTCTATTTTTCACCCCCGCAAAATGAAAATAAAAGGGGAACAAATAATGCTCCCCAAATATTATTTAATTGAGAATAATTTAGAGATTCTCAGCGTTATCAGCCACATATGACTTCATACCTTCATGGCTTGGATTCATACCTGAATCACCATCTTTCCAGCCAGCCGGACAAACATCACCATTAGTCGTGTGGAATGTAAGTGCATCAATAGTACGTAGCATTTCATCAATATTTCTACCCAATGGTAAATCGTTGATAACTGAATGACGAACCACGCCTTCTTCATCAATCAAGAAAGATCCACGAAGGGCAACTTTTCCGCCCACTGAAGTTTGAACTTCATCATCATCATCAAACACAGTTACATCTTTTGTACCTAATAGTACGTCATAGCTGCGAGCGATAGATTTATCAAGGTCTGCAATAAGTGGATATTGAACATTTCCAATACCACCATTATTTACATCCATCTCTTTCCATTTGAGATGACTAAAGTGTGAATCAACTGAACATCCAAGAACTTGGACGCCTCGCTTTTCAAACTCACCCATGCGGTTGTTGAAAGCGATTAATTCAGTCGGTCAGACGAATGTAAAATCTAAAGGATAGAAGAATAAAACAACCTTCTTGCCTTTGTAATCAGCCAAGCTGATTTCTTTAAAGCTATTATCTGACATCACTGCCATTGCAGTAAAGTCAGGAGCCGGTTTTGTTACGAGCATAATTTCTCCGTTATTATAATTTAAAAAGGGCTGAATAGTGAAATTATTCAGCCCTAAAATTTACATTGTTTCCTAAATAGGATACAATTGGTCTTATTTGGAATTATTGATTTCGAATCGAAATTAGCAGTTCTTTTAGAGTTTCATAATTTTGCCCACAGGTTGAGTTTGGGTCAGGGTTTGTACCAGTAAGATTAATACGCGTAATATACCTTCCATTTCTGTCCAAAATAACTAAATCTCGTAAAGTTACATCCCACATATCCCACACATCACCAAGGGTATCATCCATTTCACAAAGGCCTACATTATCATTAGAACAATTTAAACCATCGTCATAATCTTGCGTCCAGGGTAATACTCTTGGTCCAGGATCACAAGTGCTAGATGTGCAAGACTCATCGCAGACCATACAGCCATTTGAATCATTGATGTATTGAAAGCCATTCATACCCACAAAATGGATATCTGTAATTCCTTCAGAAACTAGTTCATTATGTAAGTCATTAAGGACACCGAACCGGTGTCTGCACATACTTCAGCCACCTTTCCCGAAGTAATAGCAGGAAATATCACCGGAAAAAGTCTCTGGACCAATCATTTGTCCAAAATATTCAGAGTTGGGATTTATATCTTCTGCAATGAATTCAGGCATATATTGAGACCCACCTGAAAGAATATGATTAACAGCTTGAACAATATCTAGAACATTCACATCGCCATCTTGGTTGAAATCAGCCTGAACTATTTGTTCATCGGTAAAATCTAAATTTCCTAAAATGTAATTTACATTTTGTACGATATCTAAGATATTAACTATACCGTCAAGATTCACATCGCCTACATCAGCAGGACCATCAATTTCATCAGGATAAAAAATTTGTTCTGCATAAATCTTAGTTGCACCTACAAATCCTTGAATAGGGGATTCCCATGTAGTTCCTAAGTCTTGTGAGGTAGAGGTATAATAGAATTCATATGGTGAGTTACCCCAAAGCACTTGTACATTAGGTTCATTCACAGATACTGAAAGCCAGTAGTTATTTCCAGCTAACATAGTATGACATTCCCCAACAGTTAAAATTAGGTAATCATCTAATACTGTATCCAGAGGGTCAAGCTCAATATCCCATGAGTAAATTATTTCTCCAGGGGAGCCATTAGAATCATTATGTAATTTTACATTTACACTCCCAGAGTCTGAGTCTACAAGCTTTAGCCATACATAAAATGCTTCTAATACATAATCATTAGCTACGAAAAACCTATCTGCAATAACAGTACCATTTTCACCATCATTAGAAAGGAGAAAACCTTCCTCAGTAGTGGGAGGCCCAGCATTAAATATGGTAGAGCGATTTTGTCCAAAGGTGAAACAAAGCATGCAAATGAGTAATAATTCAAAA
>JABHHG010000040.1 GCA_018671635.1 Fidelibacterota bacterium
CTAAAAAAATAGATACAAAAATTTCTACTAGTTATCGCTCACGTACTACTACCTCTACTCAAGAATTTGTTGAAGGTTTAAAATCATTTAATAAATATGACTTTTTTATCAAGTTTACTTATAACTCAAATTTTAATATTTATTATTAGATGAATCTTATTGTATATATCATATTGATTTTTTCTCTGGGTTGCTTGAAACAATCAGAACCAGTAGTTTCTGAGAAAATGCTCTATATCTACCCTACTTTAGATTCTGTATATGATTTAGAATTACAAAATGATACGCTTTATGTGGCGAATGGTGAATTGGGTATAAAGTCTTTTAAAGTACAAAGTAATGAAAAGTTGATTTTAGACCCTATTTATGAAGGTAGTGTCTTCTCTCAAGAAGAAAATATTATAAACTTAGAATTGTCTGAAGCTTCACGCATTATATTTGCATTAGACAAATTTAATTATACAACAGCACGACATATAGAATCACTTTTTGATGATGCATTTGGAGGGATGATTACTCAGAGTAATTGTTATAACTATCAGAGTAAATCTACTATTCTTCTTGATGATTTAAGTCCTCAAATTTTAACTCTAAATCGTAAAATTGATCAATTTGATGATTTAAATCGTAGTACCTCTATTGGTAAAACCATTGTTTCAAATGAAACATTTTATCTTGATAGAGATTGTGCCGAAGAGATAATAGCAGATCTAAATTATGGGCTTACAGATCTAGATTTTTATAATGATAGATTGTATTTATCAAATCCTAACAAAGATCTTCCATCCATTCAAGTATATAGTGAAAATCAAGGTGTATATGGTTTAGTTTTTGAAGATACATTGTCAGTAATTCCTAATACTATTACCGCTTATGAGAAGTCCTATGTTGTTGGCTTAGGTAGTCAGGCAGGATGTTACATTGCGTTACTTGATATGAATGGTAATAAAGTTAGTAAATTTACTATTGCGAATGGCTTCACCATTCGGCATATTCATCATGGTAGTAATTTATTAGTATTAAGCACAGGATACGGCGGTGTATTGGTCTATGATTGGGATAGTGAAAGTATACCCAGCCCAAGGGCTATGATCTCAACCGGATATGCTTATTCAGCATTAGTTTATGACAATGATAAAATTATAGTGGGTACCAAAAATGGTATTGAAATCTATGAAATTTAAAATAATTATTAAGGAAGGATCGTTTGTGAAAAATATGGTTTTATTTTTAGCAGTATTTAGTTTTGCATATAGCCAAACATTTGGATGGGATGATGGTGGGGTTCCAGTTCGTCAAGGTGCCCATATTGAATGGCAACGTACTGGTGATGTTGGCGATAATGGAAACATGATTTTGGGTTGGTCAGATACACGTTCAGGTGATCGTGATGTGTATGCTCAAAAGGTAGATTCTAATGGAAATAAACTTTGGGGTGAGGATGGCCTTTTGGTAGTTGGCTATGAAGGTCGTCAAGAAGACCCTGTAATGATTAGTGATGATAATGGTGGTGTATATGTGATATGGTCTGATTTTAGAAACCCACCCGTTAGTGATGGTCAACCCTATACACAGCATATTTCGTCAGACGGTACGCTTACATGGGATCCTGATGGTTTACCTTTATCAGATGATAAGCTCACAGAATATACTTTGAATATGTGTAAAGATGGTAATGGGGGGGTATTTGCTATTTGGAAGAAGAAATCTTCTTCACATTTTGGATCATATATAAATATTACTAACAATGGTCCAACTGATGAAGTTGCAGTAATCTCTAGTGAATGGAGCCATTCAAATCCAAGTCTAGAAAGATCTATAAATGGTGGTGCAGTGATGGTATGGGCTGATGAGCGTAATATTGATAAAGATATCTATGGTCAACGATTAGGCTTTAATGGAACAAATATAGTATTAGAATGGGAAACCATTGAAGATAATGATGGAGATGGTATAGATGATTATCCTAATGGAGGTATTCCTATCGCTACTGCTATTGGAAATCAGTCATCACAAAAAGTAACTTATTACAGTGAAGAGTATTCAGTGATTGTTTGGCAGGATGAGCGTTATGGTTCTTCTCCTGATGTCTTTGCAACTTTCCTTGATGAAGATGGAGTGCCTGCGGCATTTTATCCAGATGATGGTTTACCAATAGTTTCTAGTCATGATATTGATGGTGAACAGCAATTTGCAGATAATTTTCAACATAAAAAACCTAGAGTCAAAGCCAATGAGGATGGTGCTTTTATTATTTGGAATGATTTTTTTAGACCAGATGCTTCGGGTAATATTTATATTCAAAAAATTACTCATGAAAATAATGGTGTTTGGAACACAACTTCAGAACTTATATTTGACGGAATAGCAGTATCTGAAGAATATGGTGAACAGTCTAATTCTCGTCTTACATTAGATGGTAATGGCGGTGTTTATGTGGTCTGGGAAAATAGTGAAAATGAACAAAAAGATATTAAAATTAAACATTTAGATTCTGATGGGAATTCAACGTTTGATAGTGATGGACTTTCAATTTGTAGTGTTGATAAAGACCAAGTCAGTCCACTGGTACGTAAAGATGGTAATGGCGGTGCATTTTCAGTTTGGCAAGATCATCGAGAGGGTAGTATTGGATTGTATACACAACATTTAAGTGTTTCGGGTATAGTTTCAATGCCTGAGGATGGTACTAAATTATTTTATGGCATTGACTATAATGGCCAGTTATATAATGATGAAGACCCTCTTCAATTGACTCCAAGATCACTTTATTTGGGTGATGATGAATCATTATTGTTTTGGGAAGATCGTAGAAATGGAAATCAAAATGTTGATGGTATAAATGTATCGACATCCTATGTTTATTCTGAATTGATCAATAGTAATTTCGGTAATACCGGAACAAATAATGGTACAACTCTTTCTGAATCACTCGTTCAGTCTAAGCCATCTGTAAAATCTTATGCAGATGGTTACCTCTATCATTTTATTGGTCAAGATATTGATTCGGGTGAAAATGTATTAAAATTAGAATATTTGGACGGTAGTTTTGTGTCCAATCAAGACAGTCCTATTAGTGTAGATGGCACGGATTGGGCGAATCAAAAGAATTTTATCAGTACTTATGATATGGATGGTAATCTATTTGTTATATATGCACGAGAATTATGGGGACCCTCTTCAATATGGTTGCAAATTTACGATCAATCAGGAGAAGAATTATTACCATCCCCTGAGAATATTGTAACGAATGATGATGGCGAAAATTATTATCCGCGTGAATTATTCCAGAATCCTGATGGTGGTATTGTTCTAGTTTATGATCAGAATGGATCAGATATTAGGGTGATTGGAATTAATAGTGATGGTTCAACGTGGGGTGAGCCAATATCAATTATTAGTAATTTAGATGGTCAGCAATTTCAAGATGCGGTGGCAACCAATGATGGGATTTTTATAACTTGGAAAGATTCACGGAATGGAAATAATGATATTTTTAGTCAGCATATTTCATTTGATGGAGATGCTTTAGGTTCAAGTGAAAATGGTATTTCTTTATGTGTAGCTGCCAATGATCAATCTGGATCAAGTGCAGCATTTGTTGCCAGTAAAAATTCAGTAACGGTTTGTTGGGAAGATTTCAGGAATGGTTCACATTGGGATGTTTTTTGTCGTGAGGTGAATTTAAATAGTTATGTAATAGATGATGAATTTATACTTTCAGATGAACTTGGTGATCAATTAAATCCATTTTTATATACATCATTAACAAATACTATTTTAGTTGTTTGGGAAGATTTCAGAAATGATACCTATGAATATGGAGATATATATTTTCAAGAATTAGTAAATGGAGAAGCCACATTAGATGATAATGGTATTGTTGTTTGTGATGGTTTTCATAATCAGATTAACCCTAAAATTGATATTCTATCCGATCAATCTGAGATTTCATATCTTATCTATTGGGATGATATGCGTAGCTCAGGTAAGGAGGATTTGATTAATGTATTTGCACAGCAGTTAAAGGTTGATGATTGCTACGGAATTACAGGTGGTGATGCAGTTATAGATGAATGTGGGGTATGTAATGGTAATGGTATGGTTGAAGGTGCATGTGACTGCGAAGGTAATTCTCCAATAGAAAATTTTGATTGTTTTGGTAATTGTATTATTGATTTAGATTGTGCAGGAGAATGTGGAGGATCTGCAGTTGAAGATTGTGCTGGTCAATGTAATGGATCCGCAATTGAAGACTGTGCAGGAGAATGTGGAGGATCCGCAATTGAAGACTGTGCAGGAGAATGTGGAGGATCCACAATTGAGGATTGTGCTGGTGAATGTAACGGTGATGCAGTAGAAGATGAGTGTGGAAATTGTGGTGGAGATGGTTCAGAATGTGAAGGTGAAATCCCTGGTTGCATGGATGATACTGCCTGTAACTATAATCAAGATGCAACATTTAATGATGGTTCATGTGAAATAAATGACTGTGCAGGAGAATGTGGAGGAACTGCGATTGCGGATTGTACTGGTGAATGTAACGGAACAGCAATTGAGGATTGTACTGGTATATGCAATGGCGATTCAGTTTTAGATTGTGCTGGTGAGTGTGATGGATCTGCAATTCAGGATTGCGCTGATCAATGTAATGGTTCAGCTGAATTAGATGATTGTGGAGTCTGTGATAGTAATAATGATAATAATAATTCAACCTGTACCCAAGACTGTAATGATGAATGGGGAGGGACTGCGCAGTTAGATGATTGTGGTGTATGTGATGGTGGAAATGCTGACATGGACTGTGCAGGTGTTTGTAATGGTGATGCAGCAGAAGATGCTTGTGGTGTTTGTGGTAATGGTTGTTATAATCAAGATTGTATAGCATATCCAATTGATGAATATGATTGTGAAGGGACCATATTATCAATTAGCACATCAATACCATCTGAGTTTGGGTTAATGCAAAACTACCCCAACCCATTTAATCCCAGTACTTCAATTAGTTATAGTATACCTGAATTCTCAATGGTATCAATTAGTATATATAATATACATGGACAAAAAATTAAATCTCTAGTAAATGGTAATATGAGTCCTGGATATCATCAAATCACCTGGTATGGTGATGACGATAGTGGAATTTCAGTTCCTAATGGAATCTATTTTTACATTATGGAGTCATCTCAGTTTATTCATAAGAAAAAGATGCTTTTCATTAAATAATGAAATTTCTTTTAACTATATTATTTTTAATGTCCTTTGGGTTTTCTGAAAGCCCCCTTTCGGATCGATATCATACTTATGATGAGATTCGAACTCAACTCTTTGCATGGGATGATGAATTTGGTAATTCAGTAAATACTAATTACCCCAATGGTGGTATTATGTATGAGCTAATAGAAATTGGTAAATCACATGAAGATGAATTACCTTTTTGGGCAGTAAAGCTCTCCTATAACCTCGACCAAGAAATTGATAAACCCAAAATTTTATTTTTAGGCCAATGTCATGCTGAAGAAATTCTAGGAGTTGAAATTTCTATGGCTCTTATCGATATCCTTTTATATCCCACACCACAAACTGGAACTGAAAATCTCCCTTACCCTAATGGGTATAGACCAAGTTTTGGTGATTTGAGTTCAGATAACATTATGTCAATACTTGAAACAACTGAAGTATGGGTAGTACCTACACATAATCCAGAGGGTTTATCAGTTGTTCATGGTTTTGATGATAATGGTACTTGGGTTCAAGACGAGACATATCGAAAAAACAAGCATGATTTAGATGGTAACAATATATTTGATTTTATTGTGGGGCAAGGGAATGATTCTGATGGTGTTGATTTAAATCGAAATTATGATTTTAATTGGATATTTGGGGATGGAATTTATGAGCCAGATAGTGAAGGATGTAATCCCTCTTATTTTACAGATTATGACTATTATCGTGGTCCATCAGCATTCTCAGAATCTGAACTCCAAGCTATACGTGATTTAGCGCTGGAAGAAAATTTTTTAGTTTCGATTGCTTATCATAGTTCCCGCTCAGGCTGTTTATCAGAGAAGGTTAAATATTCCTGGGAATGGTCAGGGACAAAATATCCACCAGATAAAAATATACTTTCTAATTTGGGTGAAAATATAGCAGGATTAATTGGTCGTGTTGATTCAGGTACATATGAGCCTTCATTCAGTGGTTCATTTAAAGGTGTTGCTCATAATTGGTTTTATGCAAAAACAGGTTGTTTCCAATATCTAATTGAGGTAGGTGAAGGATACGCAACTGGTGGTACTTTGCAGCCCAGTGAAACTTCGGATATAAATAGTATTATTTATAATAATCTTCAGGGTGCATTCTATGCAATTAACCGTACTGCTGGACTTAGTTCAGGGAATTTAGGCGCAGATAGTTATATGGTTTCTGGCATTGTTTCCAATAATGAAACAGGATTGCCTATTCTTGGTGCAGAAGTAAAGATTCTTGAAATGGATTCCGGTGTTCTTTCTCCAAGGCTCACTGATCAGTTTGGTAGATATCGAAGACTGCTTATTGATGAATCATATACAGTCCAAGTGAATGCCCTAGGCTTTATATCTCAAGAAATTACAATAACACCCTCTTCCTCATCTATAACGGATCGTAATTTTTCTTTAGAGCCAATACTAACAAGTGAGTTAAATATAACGGTAACAGATATAGGTAGTTTATCAGAAGAAATTTTTCTCCAATTAACACATGTGAATGGATTAATTGACACGATAGCACTCCAATTAGGAAATCAGAGTATCGAATATCCTATTGGTGATTATTTAGTATTCGCATTTGCCGATGGTAAATTTCCTCAATTCTTTCAACTAGATCATGGATTGGAAGGTTCTCTATTAAATTTAGATCTAAAGTATGAAAATTTAATTTATAATCAAACTTTGGATAATATAGTAGATTGGAATATTGATAATGGAGATTGGGTAAATGGAAATTGGAAAATTAAATCTCAAGCAGGTTTAAAATATTCATCGAACCTTGATCAAATAATTTCAGTATCACCAAATTTAAGTTTTGAAGATGGTGAGAAGTATGCACTTAAATTAGAAATACAATATGAATTAGAGTGGGAACAGGATAGCCTAATTATTGAATTAATAAATGGAGATGGCGTTTTCTCTACTATAGAAATTTCAGATCAGAATTGGGAAAACCACCTTTTATATATTCCTATACCAAATCAAATTAATAGTTTAACTCAAATTAGCTTTAGAATAATCTCAGATGGGTCAGTTAACTATAGAGGGTTTTCTTTGAACAATCTATCAATCATAAAATCTTCAAATTCACTTGATTTATCGAATGATATCAGTAAACTACATTCATTTAAGTTAGATGATAATTTCCCTAATCCGTTTAATCCATCAACATTGATTAATTTTCAGTTGGGGCAGTTAAGTAGTATTTCGTTGAAGATTTATGACTTAAGGGGGCATTTGATTGAGACTCTTCTTGATGATGGAATTCGAACTGCGGGTTTATATGAATACACTTTTAATGGTTCTCAATTGGCTTCAGGGATTTACTTTTATGAACTTAGGGTTGATGGAAGTCGTGTAAACAAAAAAATGCTTTTGATTAAGTAAGGATGGAAATGAGAAAGTTATTATATTTATTTTTTATTGGTTTAAGTATTGTAAACGCTGAGGTTAAAACCTTATCCATGCGTCCATTTATTGAAAATGCTGAGGATTATACTTATTCTAGGGGTAGATTTTTAATTATCCTTGGAA
>JABHHG010000202.1 GCA_018671635.1 Fidelibacterota bacterium
AAAAATCTGCTCTCAAGAATTGATAATTCCATGCAAGATTATGATCAATAGTCTTCAGTATATCAGAATTTACACTTTCATTAATCCCATCAGGAAATCTATCCGATAATTCTTTTCCAATATCAGAATTTTCACTATAATATTTATTTATATGGTCAATACCAATCTTTGATTCTTCATATAAGAGCGAATATTGAAGCATACCTATCTTATCATGATAGTATTCTGAGCCAATAAAAAATATATTATTGTCTAATCTAAGATCAGTTTCAATAGAAGCAGGATTGGAACGATAATTGAACTCTGACGTTCCCCAGACACCAAATAAATTTAAATCATTCAAAGTATATTTAAACTCAATGCCAGTCACACTATTATCATAATCAATGTTTTGATTTTGTGTCATATTTAAAGAGAGACCTCTCGCATACAAAGAGTAAAGGTTCCCCAATTTAACAGAATAATTATCTCTCATGTAGTCAACTACAAAATTATTAAGTCCATTTACTGGTATGCCAAAAATAGGAGGGTCTGAATATTCTAACTGAGTGGAAACAAAAAGGCCATTATCAAAGGTAGAATTAATATCTAAGATATTCTCTATAAAGTTATACTCTTCCTCTGTTCCTGCTTGTTCCTTAACTGCCTTCCCATCACCATATTTAGTTTCTAAAGAGAAATTTACATCAAAGCTAAATGCTAATGATACTAAACACATCCATGATATGGAAGATTTAATCATTCAGATTTTTCTAGTTTAATTGTAGTTTTTAGAACCTTAGTTGTATCTTCGGTCGCTTTGGTACGTTCAGGAAAATTTAATGCAAGCATTTCGACAATCTCAGCTTCAAGGGCCACTTCTTCACCAGGGTTAAATCCTACATGGCGTTTAAAAATTGTTCCATCTCTATTTACAAGCAATAGATATGGCATGACTTTTCCACCCGTTTTTCTAAAAAATTCTGCACGGGGATCGGATAAAATGGGAAAATCCCATTTCATTGATTTAAGGTATGATTTTACTTTTGACATCGATCGGGGAGAATCAATATTAACGCTGACGAATTTGAAGCCTTGATCTTCATACTTTATATGAAAGTCATTGAGATATTTCATTTCTTTTTTACAAGGCTCACATGACATATTCCATGCGTTTATGGCAACTGGACCATCAGCATAAAGTGATGATAGATCTAAACGTTTATTGTTTAAATCTTTTAGCTTGAGAACTGGGAGCTTTCCTTCGTCTGCACTCAATAGTGAAAATATTATTATGGTGAAAAATAGACTTCTCATAAGTACTCCAATATATAATAAAATTGTAGTAAAATTTAGAATTTTGCAGGGTAAATACTTACACTCTAGTTGTTACTATATGTAACCGATAAGTACCGGTCTAACTGACTTTCAAGAAGGAATTTAATGGAGAGTTTTGTGTATTTACCAAACGTATTATAAGGAACAGAAAATTGATATATGGTTACTAAATTTGACACATCAATATTCATTTGGATACTATTTGAACTTGGTTTAATTGAAAATAATGGAGAAAAATTATCCACACGAACTAAAGGGGTATCACTTATTTCAATGCCCGAGTATTTCTTTTTCCACGTGTCAATTACCACTTGTTGCAATTCACCTTTTTCACTGGTAAAATATAATACCGGAAAAACTTGATACTTCATATACGCCAGCTTTTCAACTAATTCGGGATCGAATTTGAAATCACTATTTGAAAACTTTAACTGGACTAATCCACTGCTATTTACTAACTTTTCATGAGGAATATTTAAGAGTAGATCCTGAATTAATGAATTTTTTACCGCATATTCAACAGGGACGACCACATCCACTAATTCACGGTCGTATTTATTGAATTTAATCTCCATTTCACCAATTTCAACGTTATATGGATTCCTTAAAAATTGGTCAATAATCTTTATCAATCCTGTAGTATTTTCATCAACAGACGAAATTTTTCCGGCCTCTCCCGATGAGAAATCGAATTCTCGAAAATATCGATCACCATACTGTCCATGCTCAGAACTATTCTGATTAATATCAAAATTGAACTCGGCATACGTGGCCATTTCATCTAATTCATCAAAAATATTATTTTGAACACCTTCGTAAATTGTGTAACTCGGTTCATCTGTTGTGTTAGAATATGTTAAATCAGCAGTACGATTACTTAATTTCACATCTTCATTCGGGTAAATGATTCCATCATCTACAAAATGGGGGCTCAACATTTCCTCAATAGCAATCAAAAATGCATCATGCAAGCATACCACATCATCCCCATTACAAAAGAAATTCTTTTTCTCTAGGAGTTCCCATGTGTGGATATCATAGGCTTCTAATTCCACATCCACCCGTTTCCCCGTAGAAAAATAACGCCCATTTACAATAAGCGCAGGGTTTTCTCCTACAAATGCATCATTCGAAAGATAGGGTTCAATATCCCCGGCATATTCAACTTGAATGTCTGTTCGGAAAGCATAGTTCTCTTTTATTAAGTCGGGAAATACTTTTTGCAGGTGATTAATGGTGAAATCTTTATTGATATTTTCAAATTCCATCAAATACAACGAACTATATTGAGTACTTGCATTGAGTATAGTTGATACTAATATAATGATATTAATGAAATTCTGTGGCCTAATCATGAGGGGAATCTAAACTATTTTTGATATTTGAATCATCATATTTTAATCAATAACATAGATTTGAAATCTGAATATCAAAATTGACTATAGTATTATAACTCATAATGATTCCATCGATGGAATCTCCATCATTAATATTATAGCTTGTTCCAGATAAATTTGACCCAATTACATCTACAGTAATACTTGCATCACTTAATCCTTCAATGAAATTGAAAGTTAATTTCGCAGTTCCATTATAATAATTTTCGATTGACTTTAATTCAGCATTCCAAGTCTTACCATCGTTTAAAAAATCATTATAATTATGATTCCTAATATCTTTAGTAAAATAATATACTTGTTGATTTCCAATAATAGCATCCTCCCAATCATCATGATAAAATGAAAATGATAATGATGCATTTGGTGGCGAGGGAGGTTCTATGAAATCTATTCCAGCATCAAACCCATCAGTATATAATATATCTGCACCCAAATAATTTGTAGAGCCATCTATCAAAATATCCAAATCAGAATTCATCAACGCGAGTTCAGCTACAATTTCAATTTTCCATAATGCAGGCAGCGATTCGATACAATGTCCACAGTAGTCAATAAAACCAAGTCCATTTATAACACCATTACAATCTGTACATGTTGAATTATCTCCATGACATATTCCACATTCATCATCTACTACTTGAGTTCCATTATTGGCATAATTCCCATTGCAACCTTGTACACAACTAATATCACCTGCTGCCACACATTCGCCACAATTATCTGTAAAAGAATCCCCGTTAGGTATATTAGCACAATCTAGGCATGTCGAATTATTTCCATCACATACGCTGCATTCATCATTTACAGAACTACCATTACATACTCCGGCACAATCGACTTCAACATTACAGTTACCATTACAATCATAGTTTTCTACCACATATTCACATTCACCACCAATTGTTGCAGTTAAACTATAATTACATGCAGTATCATCCATACAACCAGTACATGATAAATTATCTCCATCGCATACTCCACATTCATCTTCTACAAGACTTCCTGCACAAATTCCTGCACAATCTTCAGGATCAGATTCTGGACATTCAACACAATTCCCAACTTCCAAAATACCACCGCCACAAATACCACAAACATCTTCTATAGCACTTCCACCACATACTCCGGCACAATCGACTTCAAGAATACAGTTACCATTACAATCATAGCCCTCTACCACATATTCACATTCACCACTAATTATTGCAGTTAAACTATAATTACATGCAGTATCATCCATACAACCAGTACATGATGAATTATCTCCACCGCATACTCCACAACCATCTTCTACAAGGCTACCACCCCATACTCCTGCACAATCTTGAACACAGTCATTAGATGGGTCATTATCACAGATTTCACATATATCTAAAATTGAATCGCCATTAACGTCTCCATTACAATCTGTGCAACTACTATTATCGCCATCACAGAATCCACACTCATCATACAAAACTGCACATTCACATCCATCATCAGTTTGGATTATACAATTTCCATTACAATCTAAATTGTCTTCTGATAAAATACAATTTCCATTATCAATAGTTGCTTCAATGTTATAATTACATGCTCTACTATCTATACACCCACTAATTTCTGGTTCCTCACCACATGATCCAGCCACGAATAGAAAGTATCCCATCCCCACAATAATATGTAAATAGTACTTTTTCATTTATATTAATTTAGTAATAAAAAAGGCTCGAAAATAGTTTCGAGCCTTTTTTTATGTTAAAAGTAAAAATTTCTACTTCATCAATAGAATTTTTTGCACCGAGATTTCACCGCCAACATTCAATCTCACAAAATAAACACCGCTGGCATGATCACTGGCATTCCACGTTAGGTGATGATATCCATCTAATAAATGCTTATCTACCAAGGTTTCAATATGACGACCTTGCATATTTACGATATCCACGTTTACATCCATTTCAACTGGAATTGTAAACTGAATTTCCGTTGATGGATTAAATGGATTTGGATACGCTGACAATAAAGAAATTTCAGTTGGAATTTCAACCGTTGACATACTGGCAACCGATACCATTCCATTATTTGACCAAGATTGAATACCTTCATTTGAATGTAAATCTAACAATTTACCGGTTTCGGTTTGATATAGTTTAAATCTAATATTATCACCAATTTCACAATATCCCGCACTATTTAGGTTAGCATCATAACCCATAGCAGGCACATCGGTATATTGTCCATTCCATTGACGAGAACCTACAATAGTATTACCATTATATGCAACTATCCAATCGTCAGCCTTTACACCTTCAATCTCATTAATAAAATAGAAAGCCTGTTGTGTAGATTGCAAATATTCAAATCCTGCAGGTGGAGGTGAAATAGCCATTTGAGTTCTTGCCATACCCGCAGTTGGGGGTATATAACTGAAATCAAATGCTTCATCCACAATAAACCAATATCCTGAACCACCTTGAAGGGTCTGTAAACTACCCACCCACCATCCAGGTTCAATTTGATTTGCGGCTACACCTTCACCAATAATTCCATTTACAAATGATTCTTCTCCATCAGGTAATGTTTCAGTAATGGATGCAGAGCCCTCAAATGGATATGAAAGTAGATTTGCGCCATAATGTAGTGAAAATACTGAATTGGGGTCTGTCAATGAACCATTCAAATGAAATTCATCAGCGGTATTCATCATAATCCAATATCCCGATAATGGACTCACCTCTTGTAAACTACCCACCCAGTTTCCAGTAGGAAGTCTATTTGCAGCAATACCTTCCCCAATTACTCCACTTACATTCGCGTCTAAACTTGCCATGATGTTGCCAATTCCAATATCTTCAGGAAGTGTGTACATACTAACCAAGTTTGCACCAAAATGAAGGTCTAAAGACATGCTCACCGATAAAAATCCAACTAATTGATCGATTGTATAAAATTCAAAATTGGTCCAACTTGGTAATGTATTTGATGAGCTTGCTCCATACACCATATTACTGGATGCATCATAAATTTTGAAAGTTGGATAATCTCCAGCTTGCATATAACCATCAGTTAATGCATCACCATCGTCACCCATTGCAGGAACTGTAGTAAATGCGCCTTCCCAAAGGTATGAACCCACACATACATCACCATTAAAAATACCAATCCAATCTTCAAACGGAATTAATCCATCTCCATCAATATTGGCTGATTCTATAAAATAGAATGCCTGCATGGTGGACTGTTCAAATTCAAATCCACTTGGAGTATATAAACAGCTATCATCATTAATGGTGGCATCAATATTATAATTCCATGCAGCTTCATCGGTACAGCCATCTACAAACTCGGGAATGCCACCATCTTCAATTTCTGTCTCCGTTAATTCTAAAGCATCACTAATATCACTCTCACCAGTAAAATCTGTCTCAGCTATTTCTTCATCAGTTAAAGTAATGGTAAAATCAATAGATATTTCTACATCCTCTCTTGAATCCGTAACAATTGTTACATTAGTAACCTCTACTGAACCTTCTGGAAGATTAAGCTCTGTCTCCATAAATGATTCAAAACTTTCTTCAAAAGTTTCAATATCATCAAGAACAGATTCATCAACCGTAGTATTTATCTCAGATTCAATGTAAACGGCACAACTTGAGCCATCACCATCACATACTCCACAATCATCAATAATGGCTGTACCAAAACATTCACCTGAAC
>JABHHG010000128.1 GCA_018671635.1 Fidelibacterota bacterium
GTTCCATCTGGATCATCTGCGTCACCACCAACTATATTGTGTTCGAGTTCAAGTTCAGATTTAAATGACCACTCTTCAGTCCAGTTATGTCCATAATAGATAATAAATCTATGGAAGTCTAATTTATTTGAAGTTTCATTTCCATCAATATCATAGGCTTTATTCCAGTGAAGTTCACCATAGCCGCCAATCTTTGAGCCTGCCTCGAAGAATTCGTCAGCAGATATAAATGTAATACATGCAATTGCACATGAAATAATTGATAATTTATTTTTCATGATTATGCTTAACCTTTCTTTAATGTAATTGAGAAACAATATCAACTATTTAAATTTAAATGAGATTGGTTCTCAATTAAAACATTTTTTAATGAAAAATTAAATTATTTTTGAAAAGGTGAGTTTTTCTCGTTCTGAAGTAAGCATTTCATGGAATGCCAAAAGACCATTTTTTTGTTGGGTCCACGTAAATAATTCTGCAGCTTCTTTAAGATTACACCATTTATAGTCACAATGTTCATCAGATAATTTTACAATGAGTGAGTCAACTTCTACCCCAAAGATTGGAATCAAATTTATTCGATCAAACTCAGCTTCATAAAAATGGTTCACCTGATCTATTGTCCATTTATTCATAGGGGATAGACCTGTTTCTTCTTTCAATTCACGAATAGCAGTACCAATTGGTACTTCGCCAGCTTCAATTTTACCCGTCACACATTGCCAAATACCTCCATACATTATCTGGGGAGATCGTTTTAGCATGAGAAATTTAGGCTTATCATCTTTTAAATATGTAATATGGCAATCTATGACTCTTACTACAATATCTGTCACAGCGGCTCGCCTTCATATTTTAATAGAAATCCATTTGCCCATTTCTCAAAGGTATCATTCATAATTTCTTCACGCATTTTTTTCATGAGTACAATATAAAAATGGAGATTTTGTTGTGAGGCAATTCGCAATCCCAAAACTTCCTGCGTTCTAAACAAGTGATGGAGGTATGCCTTTGTATATTTTATTGAATAGGGTGAGGTGGATGTTTCATCGATGAGGGAAAAGTCATTTCGATATTGAGCATTTCTAATATTCATTTTACCTTCGAAAGTAAAAATCTGGCTATTCCGAGCATTTCGGGTGGGCATGACACAATCAAACATATCCACTCCGCGTGCCACATTTCGCACTAAATCTGCTGGTGTTCCCAC
Source organism: Fidelibacterota bacterium (assembly GCA_018671635.1). Taxonomy (GTDB): domain Bacteria; phylum Fidelibacterota; class Marinisomatia; order SCGC-AAA003-L08; family D37C17; genus JABHHG01. The sequence continues at coordinate 1,211 of JABHHG010000128.1, forward strand.
ACCCATTAAATATCGGGGTTTATCTTTGGGAAGTTCATCATTCATCACTTCCACGGTTGCTAGCATTTCAGGTTTGGGCTCACCAACTGCTAAACCTCCAATAGCATAGGCATCTGCATCCAATTCACAAAGTTCTGATGCTGATCGTCGTCTTAATTCTTTATCCGTACCCCCTTGAACAATAGGAAGCAATACTTGATGGTGACCATAAATTGGGTCTGTATTTCGATAATGTTCCATCCCTCGTTTGGCCCATCGTGTGGTGGTTTCCAAAGCATCAATCCAGGTTTGCCGATCTGCATCTCCAGGGGGACATACATCTAACATCATCATAAAATCTGACCCAATAGAACGTTGAATATCTACAATTTTTTCAGGAGTAAAATGATGCTTTGATCCATCTAAATGAGAACGAAAGGTAACGCCATCCTCAGAAATTTTTCGAAATCCCTCTAGACTGAAAATTTGGAATCCACCAGAATCAGTCAAAATAGCGCCATCCCAATTCATAAATTTATGGAGTCCACCGGCAGCCTCTAAAATCTCTGTCCCGGGTCGAAGATATAAATGGTAGGTATTACTTAGTAAAATTTTACTGGGGAGCAGTTTAATTTCTTCTGATGAGAAAGTTTTGACGGCACCATAAGTTCCAACAGGCATAAAAAATGGCGTTTGCACATCTCCATGATCTGTAGAAATTGTACCTGCACGAGCGGAAGTGGTTGAGGCGGTAGCCTCCAGTTTAAAAATTTGTTTTTTCATATAGAGTAATTTACAGAGTGGAAACTATCTCAATTGAGAAGTCTATTTATAAAATATGTTGAAGTGCCTCATGTACCGTTGCTACCCCAATTAATTCTATAGATGTTTTATGCTTAAACTTTTTGAGATTTTGAACGGGACATACAATCTTTTTGAAACCTAATTTTTCAGCCTCAGCAACACGGCGGTCAAGATGTGAAATACTGCGAACTTCTCCAGATAATCCAACCTCCCCACAAATGACAGTGGTTGGGTTTATGGCAATATCTCGATTGGATGACGCAATGGCACTCACTACCGCCAAGTCTAGAGATGGCTCATCAATTTTGAGTCCACCCACAATATTGACAAATACATCTTGTGTCCCCATTTGATAGCCCAAACGTTTATCTAAAATAGCTAAAAGCATTGAGAGTCGGCGCATGTCAAATCCGGTAGCATTTCGTTGTGGATTTCCATAGGTGGCGGGTGATACCAAACCCTGTACTTCAATGAGGATGGGACGAGTGCCTTCCATAATAGGAATCACCACTGACCCCGATGCAGACAGTGCTCGTTCTGAGAGAAAAATTTCACTGGGATTTTCCACATGGATAAGCCCCTTTTCACTCATCTCAAAAATTGCAGATTCATGAGTAGCACCAAATCGATTTTTAGTAGAGCGAAGTGTGCGCAAATCAGTTTTTGAATCACCCGCTAAATTGATTACCGTATCGACCATATGTTCTAGCATTTTGGGGCCTGCAATTTTGCCATCTTTAGTAATATGCCCAATAAGGATGACGGTGATATTTTCAGATTTACAAAATTCTAAAATTCGGCTACCACATTCTCTTACTTGGGTTAGCGAGCCGGGGAGTCCATCTAATCCCTCAGAATAAATGGTTTGAATTGAGTCAACAATAAGTAAAGTGGGCTTTGACATTTGGATAATTTTTTCAATGGCTTCCCACCGATTTTCACTGGACATGGTAAGTCCATTTGATGAAATCCCTAATCGCTTTGCACGATTGGCAACTTGGGCTTCGCTTTCTTCGGCAGAAACATAGAGACATTTATCGACATTTCCGGCCACTTGTAATGAAAGTGTTGATTTTCCAATTCCAGGTTCGCCACCAAATAAAACGATGGATGCGTGCATAAACCCACCACCCAAGACTACATCTAATGCAGAAATTCCAGATGAAATTCGTCCTACTTCTGCAGTTTCTAATAATTCATGGAATGCAATGGCTGGTTTTGGCGGAGTAGCCGTTTTTGAAGATGAACGTTTATTTTCAGAAATAGACATCTCTTGGAGTGTTCCCCATGTTTTACATGAGGGACATTGTCCGGCCCATTTGGCGAAATCATCACCGCAATCAGTACAGAGGAATACAGTTTTAGTTTTGGTTGACATAATTGTTTATTTTTAATTAATTATTCGTTAATCATGCTTGTGACTGCCTTCATCATGTGAGTGATTTTTATCTTCATGGCCATGTAATTGTGGAGTCTCTTTTTCAGGGTGCTTATGTTCATCTATCATCATTTTTTTTTCATGAATTTCATTATTATGATGTTCTTCAGATGTAAAATAACCATTTAATTGATATATTAATAATAGACCTCCCGAAATAATTAATCCCCAATTTAACAATTTAGAAATCTTTTCATATGAATTTCTTTGTATCATTAATATTAGAGGAAAGGCAATTAAAAGGGCTCCTATTTGGCCCAATTCAACGCCTATATTGAAAGAGAGAATAGAATAAATCAAATTATGGTCAGCTAAATTGAGTTGTTGTAATCTGGTTGAAAGTCCAAAACCATGGATTAATCCAAAAATAAATACCATCAAAATCAAATTGGGTGGACTCTTACCGAGCCACTTTTTAAATCCATCTAGATTTTCAAAGCCTTTATAAATGACACTAAATGCAATTACGGCATCGATTAAATAATAGTTTGCAGAAATACTAAATAATGTCGCAAAAATGAGGGTGATGCTATGGCCAATTGTGAACACAGTTACAAATTTTATAATGTCCATATAACGCTTCAAAAAGAAAATAACACCAATAAGAAATAAGATATGATCATAACCGGTAATCATATGTTTTGCCCCGATATAAATAAAATCGAATAAGGATCCATGGATTATTTCAGTTTTATCAGAATCAGAAATTCCATGAGGAAATATAAATTCAGATAGTATTAATAATATGAATATAGTGTATTTATTTATCATTTTGCCTCAAAGTTAAATTTTTAGAACAATATGTGTTATTTGTGTAATAAATCATCAATTAATTGAACAAATACGCTTGAGCCCACCAGTAATGCATCTTCATCAATATCAAAATGTGAACAATGGTGGGGTGTAGATAATAGCTCTCTATCTTTAGGTGAAGAACCAATAAAAAAGAAGCATGCTGGTTTTTCATTGGCGAAATAACTGAAATCTTCACCACCCATAGAAAGGTAGGGATCACCCGCCCCCGCCCCAACAATTTTAGTAGCTGAGTGAAGAAGGTTTTCAGCACAAATATTATTATTGATTGTGGGCGGATACCCATCTTCATAATCCATTAAAATTTCCGCATTAAACGTGGAAGATAACCCATTTAAAATTTCATTCATTCGCGATTTGATGAGTTGACGATTTTCTTCAGTATATGCTCGAGCCGTACCTTTTAGTACCACATTATCTGCAATAATATTAAAATTATAACCACCATTAATTTTACCAATAGTCACAACGGTACTTTCCAGTGGATTTATATTTCGACTGACGATAGTTTGTAATGCTTGAATGACATGAGAAGACACAACCACTGCATCAACAGTACCATGTGGAGTTGCACCGTGGCCACCGGTCCCTTTTATGGTAATGGTGAATAAGTCTGCAGCCGCCATAACAGGCCCAGACTTCACACCGATAGTTCCATGAGGTTGATAGTTCCATAGATGGGCACCATAAATTTCATCAACTCCGTTTAGTACACCATCTTCAATCATATATTTTGCCCCACCGTATCCCTCCTCGGCGGGTTGAAAAATAAATTTTACGGTCCCATTAATAGCATCAGATTTTTCTGAGAGTACTTTTGCTGCGCCCAATAGCATGGCCATATGTCCATCGTGACCGCATGCATGCATTACACCATCATTTTGAGATACGTATTCCACATCACCTGTTTCTTGAATGGGGAGTGCATCCATGTCTGCACGTAAGGCGATAGTTTTACCAGTATGGTTAGGGTTTAAAATTCCCACAACCCCTGTTTTACCTACTCCAGTTTCAACATCCAAGCCAAAAGAAATTAGTTTTTCAGCGATAACTTTGGCTGAGCGATGTTCATTAAAGGCTAATTCTGGATGCTTATGGAAGTCTCGACGAGTAGAAATTATCTCTTCAGAAATCGCATTGATTTCAGGGAAAATATTTAGGGTCATTAATTAGTCCGTATAAAAATAGCCAAAGAGAATCATCATTTCATCCGTACTCAAAAGCCCAAATTGAAGATAATCATCGGTCCAGTTATCATAAGTTGCGGTAATCTTTAGCCCCATTCCAGACGTTAAAATTAACGGATTTTGTAGTTGGAGAATAGGAGGGTGTTCCCAATCTAAGGCAGTATAAACTAATTCAGAGGTTTCATTTGCATACTCAACTTCAACATCAAATCGAGTCATATGTTGGTGAGCATGTGAAAAAAGTTGAAAGACTTTAATTTCATTGATGTTATTTGGAATATTATGTGAATCGCGAATTTGACTGAATGTATATGTACGCTCAACGGCAGTAATCTCATTAGGGGGCAAATTAAAATTTTGATTATTTAACATGAGGATTTCGGCAACATGTTCAATTTCACTGGGTTCAGAAAAATATAAATTTGTATAGATTTCGCCGGTTAATGATTCATTTGTATAATTAAGATAATGGGTATTCATGTCAAATCCATATTCATGAGGAAATCGAAGCGCAACACCTTCGGGAAAATGATAATCCATAGAGGGCCATTGGGTACCGGTAACAAATTTGTGATATTGCATGGCTAAAAGATTGCCATAAATAAGCTCACCGTTATCATCATAAAAAGGTCTAATATCACCTTCTTCGGGCACGAAGTATGAAGGGATATCCTCAGTAAATGTATAAAGGATGAAGTGGTGACTTCCAGGTCGCATTGAAATTTTAACCCTATTAATAAATACATCTTCTGAAAAGTTTGGATCTTCATAAGAGAGTAATTCCATATCACCACCTGGTGGAACTTCAAATGGCCCTAAATGAAGTTGCAACCCAAACTCAGGCTCATTTAATATTTCAAATTCAGGTGCAGAATAAATAGTGGTATCTGCTAGCAATGCAGGGTCAACGACTTCACCAGTTTGTGGTGATCCTGCACTAATCCATTCTTCAATAAATGAGAGTTGTCCATTTGTCAAAAATGGGCCACCCAATGGCATAAATTCACCATAATATGGATGATCACCCAAATAATGTTCTTCATCACGGATATTAATTTTTTCCCAGAAATAACTGAGTTGAATACCTAACATTCCACCTTCATTGCTGAGCTGAACAAGTCCATCTTCTAAGGCTGCATTATTAGTTGGAGGGGTATTAATAATTTCTTCGTATGCAACGTCTGCAGTAAGTACAAGTCCAGATTGTTCAGCATAGAAACTGCCGGCAGTGTGGCAACTTGCACATCGGGGTACAATTATATCATCTCTAATTATTTCCCATGAAGGGCGAGCTTCTAAACTGGCATCTAGAATTATGTTTACTAATAGCACAATATCAAGTACATCTAATAGTACATCCAAGTTTAAATCTGCAGCCCATTGTATGTGGTTATTGGGAATGATGTCGTTTATGATGATGTTTACTAAGAGCACTATATCTAAAACATTGATAGTTCCATCTTCATTCAAGTCACCTAATATGCCTTCATGATTAAAACATTCATCTTCACATTCTTCCATGGATTCAAAAAAATATCCAGAATCATCGTTTCCTTCAGAATTAGTCCAATCACAGCCAGATATGTAAGTACATCCATCAGCTGTCCATCCCACACCTAAGAGCATGTCACAATAGCCATAATCGTATGGATTCAATTCTACACAGTCATGGGTGAATGCGCTTGAAAATAAGATTGAAATGATAAACATATATATATAATTACGAATCATAAATTCTTCCTCTCGTTGCACGATAAATTTAGTCTATCTGGGCGGATTTCTAAAGGAATAATCCCAATGGAAATTTTGTGGATGATGTTGTAATTTTAGCATTTAATTTTCACAAATATAGAGGAATTTCATGAATATTTCTTGGGAGTCAATCAAAGATTATACCGATATACGATATGAGCGTGGGCAAGGCGATGCTGCACATATTGCAAAAATTACCATCAATCGACCGGAAGTTCGAAATTCCTTTAGACCGCAAACCGTTTTTGAATTACGAGAATCCTTTGAATTGGCGCGTGAAGATCAAAATGTTGGTGTAATTATTCTTACGGGTGAAGGTAAAGATGCGTTCTGTGCAGGAGGTGATCAAAAAATTCGGGGTGATCAAGGCTATGTGGGTGATGATGGTGTTCCTCGGTTAAATATTTTAGATGTACAAAAGCAAATCCGCTATATGCCAAAGCCTGTGGTGGCAATGGTGGCTGGATATGCCGTGGGTGGGGGTCATGTTTTGCATATGTTGTGTGATCTTACTATTGCAGCAGATAATGCTCAATTCGGTCAAACGGGACCCCGAGTGGGTTCTTTTGATGGTGGATGGGGTGCCTCTTATATGGCAAGAATCATTGGACAAAAGCGTGCTCGTGAAATTTGGTTTCTCTGTCGATTTTATGATGCAGAAAAGGCCTTAGATTGGGGACTTGTGAATCAAGTCGTTCCTTATGAAAAATTAGAAGAAGAGACGGTTCAATGGTGTAATGAGATGCTTACTAAATCTCCACTTTCACTACGTTTACTTAAAGCTTCATTAAATGCAGATTGTGATGGTCAAGCTGGACTTCAACAATTAGCTGGTGATGCAACACTCCTCTTTTATATGACTGAAGAAGCGCAAGAAGGACGGGATGCATTTAAGGAAAAACGTGAACCAGATTTTGATAAATTTCCACGGTTACCATGATTTCAACACTAAGTTCACTAAGGGCACTAAGAAATCTTAATTTTTGAATACTTTCTGTGTCAATCCGTGGTTTCAATCAAATGAATAAGTGGATTCTTGCATCCAGACTTAAAACACTTCCCGCTGCGATATCCCCCGTAATTGTAGGCGTATCATTGGCTATCCATGATGGAGACTTCCATTTGTTCACCGCAGTTATGACATTGCTTGCCGCAGTCCTCATTCAGATTGGTGCTAATTTTGCCAATGATGTTTATGACTTTCTTAAAGGCTCTGACCGAGAAGACAGACTTGGTCCAACTCGCGCCACTCAATCCGGGTTAATTTCCCCAGAAGATATGAAAAATGGGATGTGGTTAGTATTTTCATTGGCTATTTTAGTCGGATTTTATTTGGCATGGATTGGGGGGTGGCCTATCGTTTGGATTGGTTTGGCATCCATCGCATCTGCAATCGCTTACACTGGTGGACCTTATCCACTGGGGTACCATGGATGGGGAGATTTATTTGTATTTTTGTTCTTTGGCATCATTGCAGTATCGGGGACATATTTTTTACAAACGGGGGTTGTGAGTAATGAATCTATTTTATTTGGAATTCCGTTGGGTGCGTTATCCACTGCAATACTTATCGTGAACAATTTACGAGATGCAGACACGGATGTAAAATCAGGTAAGCGAACATTAGCGGTTCGATTTGGAAAATCATTTGTAAAAATTGAATATATAATCATGATGGTGATAGCCTTTGCAATCCCCATTTATATTTTACAATTTTGGAATGAATTTTCACTTTATATCATTTTATTTTTACTCCCTATTTCAATTCGGCTTACCCAGTCACTTTATTTTGAAACTGGGGAATCTCTTAATTTTGTTTTAATTGATACTGCCAAATTTTTGTTCCACTTCTCCATCCTTCTTTCAATTGGATTAATATTGTGAAAATTACTGATTTTTTAATAACTCCCTTTCAACACAAGCTTATAAATCCATTAAAAACTGCTAATCAACATTATTCACATCGCAGTGGTTTCATTATAAAAATTAATTCTGAGGATTTATTCGGATGTGGTGAATCTTCTCCTTTGTCTGGATTTAGTGCTGAATCCCTAAAAGAGGTGAGTTATGCGTTAGAAAGTTATCACTTAGCAATCATGGATATTGGTGAAACCTCGGTAGCGGAGCTACTTTCATTCATACCCATCCATTGTGAAGATTTACCTTCTGTAGAGTTTGGATTAGAAACGGCCATTTATGATTTGGCATCTAAAATTGAGGGAAAGACATTTTCACAATACTTGAACCCAAATGCTAAAGATCAAATAAAGTCAAATGGTATTGTGGGTATTCATACTCCAAAAGATAATTATAAAATTATGAAGGTTAAAGTTGGATTCAGAAATTTATTTGATGAGTTAAATAATTTAGATGAATTAACCACGCAATTTGGTAAAGATGTAAAATTCCGTCTTGATGCCAATGGAAATATGGATTTACCGCGTGCCATTCGGTTTTGCAAAGAAGTTGAAAAGTTCAATATCGAGTATGTTGAACAACCCCTACCCAAAAATGATTTAGAAGATTTAGCCGAATTACGAAACCATACATCCATCCCCATTGCGGTTGATGAATCCTTAACAGATTTTCATTCCGCTGAAAAAATAATGAACGCACAAGCCGCAAATGTATTTATTATAAAGCCTACTGTGAGCGGGGGATTCACTACTTGTAGCAAAATTGTAGAAATGGCCACAACTGAAAAAATAATATCGGTTATTACCTCATCGTTAGAAGGTCCAATCGGATTATCAGCTTGTGCCCATTTTGCTTCGGCATTATCAATTGATGAAGTTTGTGGTTTGTCAACGGCTTCACTGTTTGAAGATTCTTTTTCGTCGCCATTTAGCATCAAAAAGGGTGTGTTTTATCTGTCTCAGAAACCAGGTTTAGGGGTGGGCATTAATGTTGCTTGATCGGTTTTCTCAATTAGTCGATTCTCAACCCAAGACAATATTTTTTAGGGGTGAAAATTATTCTGTCACATTCGAAGCATTATCTTATGCCATTGGTGGGCGAACAAAATCGTTAGCCGGAATTGGCATCATTTCAGGATTACGAGTGGCCATCATTTTGGATGAATCCAGAGATGTTATTGAAATTTTACTTTCGTGTTGGAAATTAGGTGCGATTCCTGTATTGGTATCTCCCCATGCCACTGGTGCAGAGAGAAAGCAATTATTAAAATCCATTCAATCGGATATGATTATTGCCAACTGGAGAATCTCCGAAGACATAGCGGATATTGATATTCCTGTTTTCCCAATAGAAGAACTCTCGCAAGGTTTTGGTGGATGTGCTCCACCTGAATTACACGATGATTCAAATCTTGATAAAATTCGACTCATTTTATTTACCTCGGGGTCAACGGGTATACCCAAAGCGGTGCAACTCACAGGGCGAAATTTGATAGAATCAGCTACGGCTTGGCACGAACAATTACAGTTTACCCAAAACGATATCTATTTAAATTGTTTGCCCATGCATCATATTGGGGGGATTTCTATATTCTTGCGATCATTAGTATATGGATTTTCCACTTTCCAAATGAATGAGTTCGATATTGAGAAAGCTATCCATTCAATTACGTATGAAAAAATTACCCTCGTTTCAATGGTGCCCACCATGCTCCAACGATTATTGGATGAAACTCATAATGAATTACCTCCCTCACTTCGAGGAATTATAATCAGCGGTGGTCCATCCTCTGAAAATTTGATGAATAGATGTATTACCAATGATATTCCGGTTTACAAATCGTATGGTATGACCGAAACATCATCAGGTGTATGCGGATTTTGGCTCCATGAACATCCAGCAAAATATGATTCTGTGGGTTTACCATTTATTAAAACTAAGTTTCAAGTGAAAGAATCAATTCTACGCATAAGTGGATCAACGGTTATGCATAGCTTTTTTCAAGAAGAGCCAACTGAAGATTGGCTAAATACAGGAGATATTGCCAGTATTGACAACGAGGGATTTATATATATCAAAATGCGTAGAGAGGATCGAATTGTTACGGGTGGAGAGAATGTAAACCCAAAAGAGGTGGAAGATGTATTACTGAGTCATTCCCAAATTACGTCTGCAAAAGTATATGGAGATTTTGATGAGGAATGGGGTCAAATGGTGGTGGCTGAAATTTCGACAGATTTACAAACAGATGAAATTATGGAGTGGTTGTCAGGTAAAATTTCTGAATATAAAATTCCAAAGCAGATTTATATAAAATAGTCATTCAGTTAATTTCCACCGAATGGTATCCCAAAAATACCTACTGCAAGTTCTACCCAAATCATAATCAGGGCAAATTGTAGTGCTCCGCAAATAGCAATTCGATACTTGAGTTGGTTAATATTTCTAAGTACAAGTTCATACATTAGTCCCGTGCCCAGTACTAGAATTCCTGCAACCACAAAATCAGAGAGCGTCCAATTTACCTCATTGGTAAACTGCATGGAGATTAGAGGGATGAGTAATAGAAATACAGCTATGGAGACAATGATGGTAAGTCTTTTATGTTGTAACATTACGAATATTCATTCATATTTTACAATATTGACAACACTAAAAATGTTTTCGCTATTTTGTAAAGATTGTCAAAATCCATATTTACCTCTATTAATTGATTTTTAGTAAGGAACGAAGTCTGTTAATTTACACATTATGGATAAACGTATTTTAAATCTTCGTGTAGAAATTGATGAAATCGACGCAAAGATAATAACCTTACTCAAAAGTCGGATGGATGTTTCAAGAAAAGTTGGAGAATTGAAAGCTGCCCTTCACATCCCCGTGGAAGATAAGGGGCGTGAAGAAGAAATAATTCAACGGTTGGGTGAGTTGGCCGACAGAAATTTAAAAGAAGAACAGTTGATTAGAATTTTTACAGCTGTGTTTAAGTCATCAAAGCAAATTCAAAAATAGAATAATAATTGTTGGATGTTGAACTCCAAAATTAATATGTTTATATAGGATGTTTAGAGAGACAAATAAATATTTTTGGTATGAATGGCAACAACGGGTTGAAACGACCTAGCATTTCATGCTATAAAAATTTTGTTTCAACCCCGGCAATAGTTCGGGGTTTTTTGTTTAATTAAGGGATTATGAAGTTTAGCGAATTTAAAAAATTATCAGCAAAATTTAAGACGATACCCGTGTACAAGCGAGTGTTGGCTGATTTACTCACGCCCATTTCTGCCTTTATGAAGCTGGCAAAAAATAATGAGTATGCATTTATTTTGGAATCCGTAGAAGGTGGTGAGCAATATGCACGCTATTCATTTATTGGTCGTGACCCTAAACGAATCATTAAGTCAGAAAAAAATCAGACGTTTATAAAGTCAAATGGTGAATGGGGAGTGGTACATGAGGATTTTCTTCCTTACGTACGAAATTTACATAAGTCATATCAATCCCCAAAATTAGATAATTTACCCAGTTTCACCGGTGGACTTGTGGGCTATTTAGGTTATGAGAGTATAACGTGGATTGAAGATATTCCAATATATGAAACAGACGAGTTAGAAACTCCCGATGCGGTATTCATGCTTTTTGAAGAACTGATTGCATTCGACCATCTAAAAAATCAGATTATATTATTTAGCAATGTACAGATAAAAGACGAGTTAAATCTTGAAGAATCTTATGAAAGTGCATTGCAAAAAATAGACAAAATGGGTGAAGCACTTCATGCGGATATTGACTATCAAACTCCAGAAGTTATGGGTGGGTCAACGTCGGAGTCTAATTTCTCGCCACAAGATTTTGAGAAGGCAGTCCTTGCTGCACAAGAGCATATAAAATCAGGTGATATATTTCAGCTGGTTTTGAGTCAGCGATTTAAGCGGAAAACGGATGCTGACCCTCAAACAATTTACCGCGCACTTCGCATAATAAATCCATCACCATATATGTTTCATCTAAAATTATCTGATATTGATGTGATTGGTGCATCTCCAGAATTATTGGTAAAAGTTGAAGATAAAGAAATAGAGATTCGCCCCATTGCAGGTACGCGAAAACGGGGTAAAACTTCCAAGGAAGATCAACAATTGGCCGATGATTTGTTAAGTGATGAGAAAGAGAGAGCCGAACATCTAATGTTAGTAGATTTAGGCCGAAATGATGTGGGGCGAGCGGCAGAGTATGATTCAGTCAAATTATATGAGTTTATGAAAGTTGAGTATTATTCCCACGTGATGCATATCGTGTCAGATGTTCGAGGGAAATTGAAAGATGATAAAGATGTCTTTGATGCTCTATATAGTGGATTTCCTGCAGGCACATTGTCAGGCGCTCCCAAAATTCGGGCCATGGAAATTATTCATGAATTAGAGCCATCCCGTCGGGGAATTTATTCTGGTGCCATTGGTTATTTTGATTTTTCAGGAGATATGAATACATGCATCGCCATAAGAACCATGGTAATGAAAGATGATAGCATTTACTTTCAAGCTGGCGCAGGTATAGTGTATGACTCTGACCCCACAAAAGAACTTGAAGAAACGGTTAATAAAGCCAGTGCTATAAATAGTGCAATTGACCTTGCTGAAAATGGACTATTATGATATTAATTATTGATAATTATGATTCGTTTACTTATAATCTGGTGCAATATATTGGAACAATTAATCCGGATTTGCAAGTGCATCGAAATGATCAAATTTCCATTGATGAGATTCGGAGATTATATCCAGAGAAAATAGTAATTTCTCCAGGTCCAGGCAAACCTGAGGATGCAGGGATATCTATTGATGTTATAAAGAAGTTTGGGGGAGAAATTCCAATTCTAGGAATCTGCCTAGGTCATCAGGCAATCACAGTTGCTTTTGGAGGTAAGGTGGGTCGTGCCAATGAAATTGTGCATGGTAAAACATCTACCATTACCCATTCGGGTTCAGAAATTTTTAGAGAAATTCCATCTGAATTTGAGGCAACCAGATACCATTCTTTGGTGGCGGAGGAAGACACTTTTCCATCAGATTCATTAATTGTTACGGCACGAACAGATAATGGATTAATTATGGCTTTGGAGCACATGACATATCCTATTTATGGTGTGCAATTTCATCCAGAATCCATTGTTACGGAACATGGCATGCAGATGGTGAAAAACTTTTTAGCAGTTTAAAAATGCCAAAGATGAAACAAAAGAGAATTGTTTTATAACATTTAGTGTATTTAGTGGGAATAGAATGA
>JABHHG010000203.1 GCA_018671635.1 Fidelibacterota bacterium
CACTGGCAAAAGAAGTATTAGGTTGGAGCCCAACAATTAGTTTAGATGAGGGACTACGGAATACAATTTTGTATTTTGAAAGAACATTAGTATCGTGAATATAATTCAGCAAAAAATAAAAATTTTCAAGTTCACCGATAGATTAATTGATATGGTATTATTATTTGTCTCTGCGCGCATTGCTATTATTATTGAGCGTGTATATCACGAGTTGTCATGGGGTGGACTAAGTGATAAATCATTTAATTTTTTAGCTATGCCCATAATTTTTATTACATGGTTAATTTTATTTAATATCATTGAAAATAAAGCGTTATATCGTCAGATTTCATATAAAAAAATATTATTAAACGTCATGATAATTACTTTTATTGGAGTTACCACCACCATCTCAATTGACTTTTTACTTAAATCAATTTTATTTAAACGAACTACTATTGTAATTATTGGAGTAATTTCGTTCATCTTGTTATTGTTAAAACGATGGGTGGTGAAGTCATATTTATCTTACATCCGTGAAGAGGGTTTAGATACTAAAAACATCCTTATCATCGGTAGTAAAAAACGTGCAAGTTATCTTGTGTCTGAAATTAATAACCATAAAGATTATGGCTTTATCATCCGTAAAATAATTGACCCAGATTCTAATAGAGACGGAATCACGATGGGTGAATTTTCAGTGTCGGGAAATTTTCCGGAAATCTATAAGGTTGTAATGGATTTGCATATTGATGAAGTATTCATCGCCATGCCTTTAGATTACATACCCAATATTCAAGAATATTTTGAATTTTTAAATTCAGTCGGGGTGAATTACCATGTAATGGTAAATACGAGAATTTCTAATATCGATTATAAGACCCTACGCCTAGAGCCAATTTTAGAAGACTATTATGGTTTGCCCATGGTGTCATTCAACTCTTTAAATGCCAATTTATATAGTTTGTACGTCAAAAATATCTGGGAAAAGATATTGGCTTCAGTTCTCATTATTTTTACTATGCCACTCATTTTACTTTTTGGTCTATTGGTAAAAGTTTCTTCTCGAGGACCTATATTCTTTAGACAAGAAAGAGTAGGCTTGCATGGGAGATCATTTTTTCAATATAAATTGAGATCAATGGTGATTAATGCAGAGGAATTAAAGGCTGATCTAGCCCATTTAAATGAGCAATCAGGCCCCGTTTTTAAAATTAAAGAAGATCCCCGACTTACCCGTGTGGGTAAATTTATTCGAAAATTTAGTATTGATGAACTCCCTCAACTTTACAATGTAGTAATGGGGGATATGAATCTCATCGGTCCACGTCCACCCGTGCCCCATGAGGTCAAGCAATATACCGCAAAGCAAATGAGACGACTGTCCATGAAGCCGGGTATTACCGGACTTTGGCAAGTAAGTGGTCGGAATGATTTAAAAGAGTTTGATGACTGGGTAAAATTAGACTTGGAATATATTGATAATTGGAATCTACTACTTGATTTTAAGATTGCATTAAAAACAGTATTTGTGGTGATCTCAGGTTCAGGAAGATAGTATGAGAAGTATTTTAATATTAATCTCAATACTTTCAGTACTAGATGCACAGGTAAAGTTTAGTCCTGTTGTTTTGCTAAGTTATTTATCAACAGGTTCAGACTTTCAACCTTCAAATAATGATATTAAACTTTTTGGTGCTGGAGTAAAGGTAGAGTATGAAAGTGATAATTTGACTATCGCTGCAAAATTTGTTAACCACCGTTTGTATGGATCTTCAAGCCGATATTCTTTGCATAATTTCAATTCAAATCAAGGTCTTTCTTGGGGACAAGACCCCACTAATTCAGGAGACTCTTTTGACTATGATTTTGCAGATTTAGATGTAAGATATGACACCAGAAATGGGGAATTTTTTTTTGGTAAGATGAATCCTCAATGGGGTGAAGGAGAGGCAAAGCTTACATTCTCAAATAAAGCGCCATCATTTCCATTATTTGGATTTAATTGGATAGTAAATGAGAATATTTCAATGGAATATTTTCATGGTCAATTGATGAGTGGAGTTGAAAATGAAAATATAAAGTATTATCAAGATTCAGATTATGCATATGATAAAAAAATATTTAAATCAAGAAATATAGCAGCCCATAGAATTATTTGGAATGTGTCAGATAAACTAACTATAAAAGCTATGG
>JABHHG010000041.1 GCA_018671635.1 Fidelibacterota bacterium
AGATCATCTCTATCTACAGAAGTTATAACCACATGAGTGAGACCCATTTCTTTCACTGCATTGGCAGTCCGCACGGGTTCCATCTCATCATACATAGGAGGTTTCCCAGTTTTAACAGAACAGAATCCACATGCACGAGTGCATGTATCACCCAAAATCATAATTGTTGCAGTTTTACGACTCCAACATTCGTAGATATTAGGGCAACGGGCTTCTTCACAAACAGTGTTCAATTTTTGGCTGGACATCAAATTTCGGATTTCATTAAAATGACCATCCGTTTTTAGCTTAATTTTGAGCCAATCTGGTCGTTTTATATGGGTAGTAGCATTTGCCATTACAGCTTAATATCACTCCCATCAAAGGCTTCAATCAATTCAGTGACACGAGATAAAAATCGAGTGCCATAAGCGCCATCAATTATTCTGTGATCATAGCCTAAAGTAATGTACATCATACTGCGAATCACAATAACATCCCCAAATTCAGTCTCTTTTACCACTGCCTTCTTTTGGATTGACCCCACACTCAAAATTCCAACATTGGGTTGATTGATAATTGCCATTCCAAACAGACTTCCGAAAATTCCCGGATTCGTAACCGTGAATGTAGAACCAAATATTTCATCAGGTTCTAACTTATTTATTCGTGCACGGGCTGCTAAATCTGCTGTGGCACGAGTTAATCCCAAAAAGTTTTTTTCTTCGGATGCCTTAATTGCAGGCACAATCAAATTATTATCCGGAAGTGCTACTGCCACGCCCATATTAATTTTCTGATGATGAACAATATTATCTCCATCAATTGACGCATTCATCAATGGAAATTTTTGAATCCCCTTAATGCAAGCATCTAAAATCATAGGCGTATATGTGAGCTTCACGCCATACTTTTCTAAAAAGGCATCTTTACTTTGAATGCGAAAATTTACCAAATTGGTTACATCCACTTCCGTAGTTGAATATACATGTGGTGAAGTTTGTTGCGATGCCAACATATGTTGTGCAATTTTTTTACGCATTCGACCCATGGGCTCAACTCTGTCCGTGAGTCCTGGAACCGCTGGAGTTCTCGACTGAACTGGTGTTGCAGGAATATGTGGAATGGGCACCGCTGTTGGCGTTACAACTTGGGCTGAACTTCTATTTTCTACATATGCCATCATATCATACTTATTCACCCGACCATCTTTTCCTGAGCCTGAAATAGAATCTAATTCAGCGGCAGATATACCCTCCGTTTTTGCAATCGATTTCACCAATGGAGAATAAAAACGTCCACCCTCATTTGAAGATGACATTGATGTCACAACTGGAGCCACTTGTGGCACCTTTTCTACTTGAGCTACTTCTTCTACAACCAAAGTTTCTTTAACCACTTCTGGTGATTTTTCAACTGGGTCTTCCCCTTCACCACCAATTCTGGCAATTACCGTTCCCACTTCAACCACATCATTTACATTAAATAATATTTCTACCAACACTCCTGCAGCAGGAGATGGTACTTCTGAATCCACCTTATCTGTAGAAATTTCTAATAATGTTTCATCTAAAGCGATGGTGTCACCAATATTCTTCTTCCACTCAAGGACAGTACCTTCAGTGATTGACTCACCCATTTTTGGCATTATTACATCCATTGCCATGAATACTCCTTTTTAAAATTAATCTTTCAACTAATTTGATTTATAAATTTTATCTCAATTTTACAATGAGGGTATGCTTTATAAATTTGCTGATTCAATTCGATCTGTACTTCATCTTTTTGCATAAACTCAACAGAACATGGAATTTCAAATGAAATATTTGAGACCATTTCATCTTCTTTTATAATTCTTAAATCTTGAATTGTCCCCAACTCATCGTTTTTAATAATATGACTCACCATCTCCATAATATCATTTTCAATATTTCCATCTATTTTTACAGGATCAATATGCGTCACCACATTTGCATACATCTTCTTCGCAATTTTATCTTCAACTGAATCTGCAATAACATGGAGTTCATCGGCAGTTCTATCATGCCCCACCTCTATATGAAGTGAAATGAATTTTTTAACCCCATATTGATGAACAATAATATCATGCACATTCAATACACCATTCACTTCTCTAGCCATCGCAGAAATCGAGTCAATCATTTCTTTTGTGGGGGGCTTACCCAATAATTCATCCACCGCATTTCGAGCAAGTTCATATCCAGTATAAAGTATGAAAATAGAAACCCCAATGCCCATATAACTATCAAGTTCAGGCCAACCCAATCGAACACCAATGAGTCCCACCACTACCAATAAAGATGAAAGCATGTCACTTCGATGATGAACGGCATCACCTTTTAGGATATCCGACTCAATCAATTCACCCATTTCATGACTTACTCTAGCCATTATTTCTTTAATTACAATGGTAACCACTATTATGAAAATCATCCGTGGATCAACCATTAATTCCTCTGAATTATATAGTCTTCCAATCGAAGGTTTTAAAAATTCAATCCCCACTAATCCAATGAGAAATGCAATGAGTAATGAACTAATTGTTTCCGCACGACCATGCCCAAATGGATGTTCAGCATCTGCCGGTTTCTGAGACAACTTGAATCCTAAAATTACAATACCACTGGTGGCCACATCCATGAGTGTATGAAATGCATCCGCTAATAATGCAATGCTCTGAGAAACAACGCCTAAAGATAGCTTTATTCCAAAAAGGAATAAATTGCTAAAAATAGAGAGATAGCCCTCCAACTTACCTACTTTTAATCGGTTCGACGGTTCAAGGGGATTATCTCCCTTTGAAATTACACGGTTAACTAAATATGTAGTAAATTGATTCATTTAACGATATGCGGGGATTCCAGTAATATCTTCACCTAAAACAAGGGTATGCATTTCGTGTGTGCCTTCATAAGTGTACACCGATTCGATATTCATTAAATGACGCATAATTGGATACTCACCCGTTATACCATTGGCACCATGAATTTCTCGAGCAAGCTTTGCACATTCACGGGCAACCCATACATTATTACGTTTTAGCATTGAAACCTGTTGATGACGTAA
This sequence comes from Fidelibacterota bacterium, assembly GCA_018671635.1. Classification (GTDB taxonomy): domain Bacteria; phylum Fidelibacterota; class Marinisomatia; order SCGC-AAA003-L08; family D37C17; genus JABHHG01. The sequence continues at coordinate 3,067 of JABHHG010000041.1, forward strand.
ACTGCCGTCATCCTTATTTCGGCCCACTTCAATGGCTAACATTTGAGCCTTTGTAATTTCAGTGAGCATCCACGCCAATTTATCTTGTATTAACTGGAAACCACCAATTGGTTTTCCAAATTGAACACGTTCTTTAGCATATGAAACGGCTGCTTCATAAACAGCCATGGCAGAACCAATAGCACCCCAACCAATACCAAAACGAGCTTGATTTAAACATCCCAACGGACCTTTTAATCCCACCACATTTGGCAACAAATTTTCTTCGGGAATGAATACATCATCGAACACTAACTCTGAAGTTATGGATGCGCGTAGTGACCATTTATGCTTCATTTCTGGTGCTGAAAAACCTTTCATACCTTTTTCGACTACAAAGCCCCTGATTTTTTCATCATCACATTTTGCCCAAACTACAGCAATATCTGCAATGGTACCATTGGTAATCCACATTTTAGCACCATTTAATTTATACCCTCCCTCAACGGATGTGGCACGCGTAAGCATTCCACCTGGATTTGAACCATGATTAGGTTCAGTGAGACCAAAGCATCCGATAAACTCACCAGAAGCTAATTTGGGTAACCATTTTTTACGTTGTTCTTCAGAACCATAGGCAAAAATAGGATACATTACCAGTGAGCCTTGCACCGATACAAATGAACGAATGCCAGAATCGCCACGTTCCATCTCTTGACACATAATACCGTATGCAACATTCGACATTCCCGCACACCCATATTCTTCAGGAAGATTCATTCCTAAAAAACCAAGTTTGCCAAATTGTGGAATCAAATCGAAGTCAATAGTTCCCGCCTCAAAGTGACGTTCAATATCTGGCATGATTTCTTTATCCACAAATTCACGGGTAGTGTGTTGCACCATAATTTCATCTTCCGAAAAATGATGTGATATATCTAAAAAATCTACGCAATTCAGTTTCATAATTCCCTCTCTACTTTCGGTCTAATAATTAATATTCTAATAATTCTAATAAAGCTTTTTTAAGTCGTTTATGGGGCAAATACACATTGCTCTCGATATGAGATGCAAATGGAATTGGCGTATCTAACGATGCTATTCTCTTCACCGGTGCATCTAAAAGCTCAAAAGCTTCCTCTGAAATTGTGGATGCAATCTCGGCCCCAATTCCGCCCGTAAAATTGGCCTCATGTAGCACTAACGCCCGATTCGTTTTTTGTATGGATACGAATACCGTCTCTCTATCCCATGGCATAAGCGTTCTTAAGTCAATAATTTCTACTGAAACATCCAATTTACTCACTAAATCTACCGCCCAATGGACAGCCTTTCCATAAGTAACTATAGTGGCACTAGATCCAGATCGAACTATATTCGCCTTGCCTAAAGGTATATTATATAAATCTGTGGAAACCTCACCTTTCAAACTTCGATATAATCCCTTATGCTCAAAGAACATAACCGGATTTGGATCTTCAAT
>JABHHG010000185.1 GCA_018671635.1 Fidelibacterota bacterium
AATTTCATTAAAGATATCTCACTCTATCAAACGGCATATATTCATGTACTCCAAAATGAATTTGACGTAGCAACTCAAAAATTAATTTTAGTCTCAGGTGAAACTATTTTCTCTGAGATGTCGATGATACTTCATGCTGAAATTCTTGATTTTATGGTGGGGGATGTGGGCGCAGCAATTGACATCTATTTACAATTTCTTGAAGATTACCCCCTCAGTATTTACTATGATGATATTCGAATTAGACTACGGGAGCTGGCAAGTTAAATGAAATCTATTTTAATCACTCTTTTAATTGGACTAACATTTTCTCAAAAACTATTAATCCCCATGGATGTAGTCCAAACGGATCATCTTAAAGCATATGGAATTGCATTCTCAACACTGGAGAAAAATCGAAATGTAGATTGGCTCTTAAACTATCGCGGTGGTTCATTCATGATGGATGATAATATTCGTACACAGCAAGAATGTACGATTAAAGGCGTATTTTTTGAGTTAGTCAATGCGGGGCAACTTTCCCAAATTTATGCTACCATAGAAGAAAATAATATGGATGTGGTATTATTAGAGAAACTTCCCAAAATTGCTGTTTATTCTCCAGATGATAAGCAACCGTGGGATGATGCGGTTACCTTGGCATTAACCTATGCAGAAATTGAGTATGAGACTGTATTTGATGAAGAAGTACTCACCAGCAAACTCAAAGAGTATGATTGGCTTCACCTCCACCATGAAGACTTTACGGGTCAATATGGGAAATTTTATAAGAGCTATCGAAATGCTAACTGGTATAAACAACAAGTAGCTGACTTCAATTCAACAGCAACTCAATTCGGATTTTCTTCGGTACATGAATTAAAAAAAGCTATCGCCGTAAAAATAAAAACATTTGTTTCAAATGGTGGGTTCCTTTTTGCAATGTGCTCTGCAACCGATTCATTTGATATTGCATTGGCTGCTGTAAATGTAGATATTGCGGATACCCCATTTGATGGCACTCCCGTTGAATCTGGGTATGCGGGAAAACTAAATTTTGCTAACAGCTTTGCCTTCGAAAACTATCAATTATATACAAATCCCATGACGTATGAATATTCAACTATTGATGTTCCGCCAAGTCATCGACCCATTACTAGAACTGCTGAAGCTGACTATTTTACACTTATTGAATTTTCAGCCAAATGGGATCCCGTTCCCACAATGCTTACTCAAAATCATGTGAATGTGATTAATGGATTTATGGGTCAAACCACTGGGTTTGATAGAAAGCATCTAAAAAAACATGTACTTGTGATGGGAGAAATCCCCAATGATGCATTAGTAAAGTATATCCACGGGAATGTGGGTAGGGGTACATTTACATTTTTAGGTGGGCATGACCCTGAGGATTATCGACATTTTGTAGGTGATCCACCAACAGACTTAAACTTGCACCGAAACTCTCCAGGATATCGACTAATACTTAATAATGTTCTTTTCCCTGCAGCTCGGAAAAAAGAGAAAAAGACCTAAGCTTTTTACTCACCATTCCCGCTATAAATAAATTCAATTTCAATAACGCCACTTGGCGTTTTGAAAGTAGCAATTGTGCTGTAATCTCCTAATTCATTTTCATTTCCATCATAGGCAATGACTTTCCAGTAATAAGACTTATCATAGTCTAAGGGAGGTGCATCAGATGGATACTGAAAATGTTTCTCGGTAATATTAGAGCTTTCTATAATTACTTGCTTACAACCTTCATCCTTTCCAAGTATCAACCCATATGAACTTGCTCGAGGTATTTTATTCCATGTAAAATATGGATAAATAGTTTCTGAAGTTTCATTCATCGGCCCCGTTAGTACTGGAGTATTATCTTCTGAGACTGTAAATTGAAATGTTTCACTAAATTCCCCTAATGCTACATCTTCATATATTGCACGAACTGACCAATAATATATAGTTTCTGATATTAATGATTCCCCACCAGTTGAAGGATACTGTACACTATTTTGTGCCACATTTGAAGATTGCCATATGATTTCTGAGTAGTCCTCAGAAGTACTAATTCTAATCTCATATTTTTCAGCTGAATCAATTGCTTCCCATTGAAATGAAGGATGATTTGAACTCACTTGTTCACCGGGTGTAGGGGACTTAAGATTAACAATTTGTCCACCTTCTATACTTTCCGCAACTACTTGTTCTCCTTCCGTTTCAAAAAAGCGTGCATTACTTGTACTTCCATATGGACTATTATTTGAATCATATCCTTGAACTCTCCAATAATATAGTGTTCCTGGATTTAATGAGTTTTCAGGAAGAATATAACTTAGACTTTCTACGAAACCTTCAATAACAACAGATGAGAAATCATCTGTTGTGCTTATTTGCATGAAATATATATTTGCTTCTGGAATAGTTGCCTCCCAAGAAAACTCGTTTTGAAGAGAAGGTGCAATAATATTGGGAATAAATAAGGCAGTAATTGAAGAAGGAATACCATGTGGGCCATCATCATCCGTTGCATAGACTTGAAAATAATATGTTTCCCCAAACATCAATAGGGGTGCTGAATCAGGATATATTGTGGCCATATTATCAAAAAATGGACCAGAATAAAATACTTCTGATAGCTCTGAATCTGTGGATACATCCATAACATAATTTATTCCATTGGTAACTTCATTAATAATCTCAATAATAGGCTTAGTGCTTCCACTTTCTAATGAAATCGAAATCCCAACTTGATCATCACTACCTGGTTTACTTGGTAGATTTATTACTTGAACTGATGATGGGTCCCCTATTTCAGCAGTACCCTCCATCGCAATTATTTGAACATATATAGTTGAATTCCATTCTAAATTTGAAGCATCTAGGGCAACCTCAATTTGATTCCCCATTAAAGATAATGTCTCAAAAGGTGACCCCATACCCTGATCAAGAGAAAAATAAATTATATATTCTGTTGTTCCCATAACTGCAGCTAATAGATTAATAATAATAGTTCTAGGTGAATTTTCTGGCCCATTAGAAATAGAAAATTCAGGCTTAGTAGAGAATGCCATATCTGATTCATAAGTCATTGCTAAATTAGAAGCTATAGTAGTATTTACAACTGCCTCTTCCTGTATGCAGTCACTTGCCATAGTTGAAGTACCATTACAAATGCCACATATATCTTCTTGAGCATCACCATTACAAACACCTGTACAATCATTAACAGCATCACCATTACAAACACCTGCGCAATCCATGTTAGCATTTCCACCATTGCAAACATTACAATCATCAACTAATGAAGATCCTCCACAAACACCCGCGCAGTCCATAGTATATTCACATGAGCCATCATCTACACTTATATTAGAATTATAATTACATGCAGTGGGGTCCGTACAACCCCCACATTCAGCAGTATTTGTTGAAGTGCCATTACAAACACCGCATATATCCTCCTGAGACTCTCCATTAGGAATTCCAGTACAGTCACAATTCCCAGTATTAGGACTATTATCACCACCACAAACACCACAATCATCTAATACGGTAGATCCCCCACATATACCTAAACAGTCAATAATGTATACACAATTCCCAGCATCAATCATTACATCAGGATTATAATTACATGCATCAGGATCCGTACAACCTTGACATTCACTTATATCTATTGCTGCACCATTACAAATCCCACAAGCATCTCTAATAGCATCACCTCCACATACTCCAGCACAATCTATAGTTGCACTTCCATTACATTCTCCAGCACAATCCATATTTTCATTTCCACCATTACATATACCACAATCATCTACGATGGCAGATCCACCACACACACTTAAACAATCCGAGGTATATTCACAGGATCCATTATCAACTTGAACATTTGGATTATAATTACACGCATTGCTATCAGTACAGCCTTGACAATAATCATAATTGGTAACTCCACCATTACAAGTACCACAGATATCTACTTCGGCATCACCATTACAAACACCATTACAGTCTACATCAGTATCACCATTAGGAATACCAGCGCAATCACAATTTCCAGTATTAGGACTATTATCACCGCCACAAACTCCACAATCATCTATCACTTTATTGCCTCCACAGCTACCAGAGCAATCATACATATATTCACAAGATCCATCATCAACTTGAGCATTTGAATCATAATTACACGCACTCATATCCGTACAGCCTTCGACTTCAAAATCATCATCACTATCCCATGTAGAATCACTATCTGAATCATCATCACTATCCCATGTAGAATCACTATCTGAATCATCATCACTGCCAAAATCAGATGTAGTATCAACATCTGCATCATTCGATATTATACTAGTAAATTTCCAAATTTGATATGCTTCGCCTCTATTTCCATTTTCATCAATTGGCGTAATTTTCCAAAAGTAAATTTGGCCTGACTCTAATGGAGTTTCTGCAAACTGTGGATATTGAAAAAATGTACCTGAAATAGATTCAGTAAAAAATGGATCTTCAACCTGTGAATCATCCGATCTAGAAATTGATAATTCATATAAGGGGATTCCTGTGACTCCATTCCAAATAAATGAAGGGGTGATTGTTGAAATTGTACTATTATCCGATGGAGAGGATAATACAACAGGTTTAATCTTAAACTGCTTACGTACAGTATAGTAATCAATATCACCTACCATATTATCATTACCATCATAAAAAATTAATTTCCAAAAATATTGTTCAGCTGGCATTAATCCAACTGATAAATCTGAAGGTAAGGTGAATCCAGACCCTGGAATTGATTCATTGAAAATATTACCAACTTCAACCATCTGGTCTTCAAAATTACTTACTCTAAGTTCATAACTAGAAATATCGGAAGGTACTGTAAAATAAAAGGTTGGAGTTATACTACCTACATTGGTGCCTCCTGGTTCATCTAATGAAAAACCTGATATAGAAAAGTCAAAAATATCACTCCATGGACCAGGCTCTCCATCGGGATTCAATCTTATTTTCCATTTGTAATTACTATTAGGTATTAACCCAGTTGCGTCAATTGGATATACATTAATATTTGAACTAAGTGCACCACTCATCCAAATTGGATTTTCTACTTCTGAATCTTCTGCGTCTGATAACCATATTTCATAAGAATTAGCACAACCACCAGTAGATTCAGTATGAAATGTTGGGCGCACTGTCTCCACAGTAGAACCTATCGCTGGAGAAATCACACCTCCTGAACTCCCGCCTGATGACCCTGATGAACCATAATTAAAAGTATATACAGGTGAGGATATAGGTTCAGGCCATCCCCAAATACCTGATTCTCCATTAAATGGTTCATCCTGTATAATATCATTCGCTTCAATAAACCATACATATTGGTATCCACAGGCCAGCTCACGATCATTAGAAGGATATTGAACTTGAATTTGATTAGCTGTTCCATTTTCAAATTGATCAGTAATTTCAGTTGAAAAATATAAATAATTTTCATCTTCAATTGCCTCAAGGTAAGTTGAATGATAAGCAGGATCAAATTTATATACGAAAAGTTTATAATCTATCTGAACTCCATCAGTAAATCCGGGAGATTCCCATCTAAATAATGGATATGTATCGAGAACATCTTCGTTATTTGCAGGACTTAACAACGTTAGCTCAGAGACTACATTGTTAAAGGTGGAAAAATAGCTATCTTCATCAGAATCAGATAATTGATCGCAATCAACCTTATAGTCCTCCCTCCATGAGCTACTATAAGGGCAAGCTTCATAGGCCGTAACCGAAAGCTCTACGTTCCCTGCAGGTAGGTAATATG